>JAAYJK010000046.1 GCA_012522955.1 Syntrophomonadaceae bacterium | reverse complement strand
TACACTGGATATGTATGGACAAACCGCATTGACAAAGTTTCAAAAATGTAAATGGCGGTTTTTAACGGGAGAATCATGGGACCCTGGTCTTCTTTGAGATAGGCGGTGAACTTCTTGAACTGGCAGGGCTCTCGTTTCTACCAGGAAAATCACCGGCAGAGATTCCAACTGCTGCTGACCAGATTGAAGAAGATATGGACTGAATGCTGCACCTGCCGAGTCCCGAGTATCAGTAAAACTAGATCAGCTAGCTATTCATTGGAAAAATCGTCAATCGCTTGAACAGCCGGTTCCAAGGCCAGGCTCTTAATGATAAAGATTTTCGGTAATAATAATTGTATAGCGGTAAGGGAGATTTAATATATGATCGACGTTCGGAACATGACCAAAAAATATGGCAAGCTGGTGGCCAATGACAACATCAACTTGTCAGTAGCCCGCGGCGAGTTGGCGGCACTGCTCGGTCCCAACGGCGCGGGCAAATCAACGCTGATCAAGTCTGTTTGCGGCCTCCTGCGTTTTCACGGTGCCATTACCATAAACGGGCATGAGAATCATACGGTGGAGGCGAAACAGCTATTAGGGTATGTGCCGGAGTTTCCTGTGCTGTACCCGATGCTGACGGTGGCGGAGCACCTGGAGTTCATTGCTAAAGCGTACCGGTTGGAGGCCTGGGAGGAAAAAGCAGAGGCATTGCTTCGCCGCTTTGAGCTGGACGATAAAAAAATGAAACTGGGTAAAGAGCTTTCCAAAGGAATGCAGCAAAAGGTCAGTGTCTGCTGCGCGCTACTGCCCCAGCCTAAAGCTGTGATTATGGATGAACCGCTGGTCGGTCTTGACCCGCATGGAATCCGGGAACTGAAAGCGGTCATTGCTAAGCTCCGGGACAGCGGCTGCGCTCTGCTGGTCAGCACCCATATGATCGAAAGCATGGAGGAAGACTGGGATGTAACCTACATCATGGTCAAGGGCCGGATCGAACGCGTTTGCCGCCGTACGGACCTGGCGGCCGGCCAAAGCCTGGAAGACGTATATTTCACTATCACAGAAGGCACAAGCCAGGAGGACAGGCCATGAACAGTCTTGTTTTTTTGCTGCTAAGAAGCGCCAAGAACACTCTGTTAGAGCTGCGGCGGAAACCGGCCAAGCTGCTCTTATGGGTGCTTGTGATTGCAGGGATTGGCGGTATTTTTATTCTTTCACTATTTACCCGCCAAAACACGGCCGGTGCCCTAGATCTCGTCTGGCTTGAGGGCATCCTGTTCCTATTGATTCTGATTTTTGTAGTGACCTCCATCCAAAAAGGCCTGGCCAACGGAGACGTTATTTTCGACATGAATGATGTCAATTTACTGTTTGTCTCACCAGTTAGCTCCCGTAAGATCCTGATGTACGGCATCGTGCGCATGGGTAAAATGGCTTTCCTGGCGGGCTTTTTTATCCTGTTTCAAAGCAATTCCCTCAGCGTGAGCTTTGGGGTCGGTTTTGATGGGGTACTCCTGGTACTGCTCGGCTTTATGTTGGCTGTCGGTGTGCTCCAAATCCTGTCGCTTCTGATCTACAGCCTGAGCAACGGAAAACCGAGGCGGAAACTGGTGGTTCGAATGCTTGCAGTTGCGGCCTTTCTCCCGCTTATTGTTTATACGGGTGTGCAGCTTGTTGGAACTGGTGATCTTCTTGCGGCACTGGAAAATACGCTGGGTTCGCCGCTGGCCGCTTGGACACCGGTGGCTGGGTGGGCGTCGGCAGGCGTTGTTTCCCTGATTTCCGGAGATATGGGCAGCGGATTCTTATTTCTTGGTCTGCTGGTGCTGTTTGGGGCGCTGCTGATCCTCTATATTGCCTTGAGCAATCCCGATTATTATGAAGACGTGCTGGTTGCTACGGAAACTGCGTTTGAGAGAAAGCGCGTCCTGACCGAAGGGCAGATCAACCCGGAAGCTTCATCGACGAAAAAAGTGAAAGTTGCCAAAACCGGTATCGGCGGTATGGGAAGCAGCACCATTTTTTATAAGCACCTGCGAGAATCGTTTCGTGCCAATTATCTCGGTCTTTGGGGAATGTGGTCCATAATCATGGTATTAGGCACGGCCCTGTTTTCTTTGTTCCTGCGTGGCGAGGACGGCGGGACCCTCATTCTGTTGCAAATCCTGATGTGGATGCAGATTTTCATGATCGGGACCGGGCGCGGGCTCAAAGAGCTTTACATGCATTATATCTACCTGATTCCGGAAAGCTCTTTTCAAAAAATTGTTTGGAGCAACCTGGAAATCGTGTTTAAGGTACTGGTGGAAAGCGTGGCTGCTTTCGGCATCGCAGGCCAGATCATGGGAGAGCCTGTTGGGCTGGTTGCTGCGGCCACCCTGGTTTACATCCTGTTTTCTTTTTTATTGCTGGGCATCAACTATCTTTCCCTGCGCTGGACGGGTACGGACATCAGTGCCGGAATCATGATTTTCATTTATACCATTGCGGTAATCGTTATTATGATGCCCGGCCTGATTGCCGCCATTGTTCTTGGCAGTATGATCGAGGGGATCGGCGTGCTGATCGGACTTGGGGTACTAGCCTTATGGGAATTGCTGGCTGCCCTTGGCTGCTTCGCACTGTCCAAGGGGGTTTTGCACCACTCGGATATGCCTGTACTGGGAACCGGAAAGTAACGGATAGTATGGATATAGTTTTAAGCACTCACCCTGTAAGATAACAGACACCGAAACCGTAAGGAATAACTAGGAGGTGTTTCCATAGTGAGACGCATAGTGTCAGCTTTATTCCTGGTAATAATTGTACTAGTCGGCTTACCCTTAATTACTTTGGCTCAGGGGAAGGACTCTGCTCCCTCTGCCGGGGTAGTTCCTCCATTAACGGTGGAAATAAACGGTTTGAAGGTAAATGCACCGGCTGAAATGGATGTGGCAGAAGGACAGGTGATGGTTCCTTTGCGCTGGGCGGCAGAACAGTTAGGAGCCAGTTCCATAGAATGGGATTCTGAGACTCGCACAGTTACCATCAGAACCGGGCAGGATTTTTACAATCTGGAAAAACTCAATTCCTATGTTAGATCTCTCCAAGATAGCTCCAACGAACAGAATGACCAACTCTGGCCACTTCCCGCCAGAGTTAGAAACCTTCCTTTATCCCATGCCGTTCCCAACCTGGAACAGGTCCTAGAACTCGATAAATATAGAGGGCATTCAAAACAATCAACTCTGCCCCATGACCCAATATACATACGTATAATTAGTGAAGATAGCTCTTATGAACATGGTTCGTTTGTATACAGCGCCGAAAACCGCCAGAACCATTATTATCTGCCCATGGACTGGTTGGAGTACCTATTCCATGCCTCAGCAGATTACAATGAGGTTGCCAATGTACTCTCTATTCAGCCCCCTGATGTGAATCAAGTTAAATCTCAAATCGCCTGGGCAGAAAATGCTCTTGTGCCAGTTAGTGCCGAGGAAGCCTTAAAATTATGGGGCCGAGGCCTGCAAACTCGCATTGGAGCTTTACAATATGCAGCCTTATCACCCCAGCTGCGCCAGAAGGCAGATAATAGCTACAATGTTCGCCAAACCTACTGGGTTACCGGTTTTTCCAGCCCCTGGGCGGGACCGATAACCATTACTAGTCAGGATAAAGTAAGCGCCACCAGGATTGAATACACCATATCTTTTCCGGAAATAACTTCTGCTGCGCCTAACACCACCGCAACAGAAAAACTGGTGATAGAAAAGATTCCCTATGAGAGCGGGGAAGGCTGGTTTATAACCCAAATACTGCAGGCCAGTGGCTATGGAATAATTGGTGCTGATATTGATGCCAATATGTCTAAAGAGCTGGAACATGTTAAGAATAATTTTTATGAGACTATTAGCTATGATCCCGGCCAGGATTTACTAAGTTTCACCATACCCCAAACCATACCCTCCGGCTATAAGTTTTATCTTCATATTAGCGGTCGTATGTTCATGGGTGATAACACCAATGGTATGAGCTTTCATGCCTTTGATAAGGAAAGTCAAGACTTCACTTGGAAGAAGGGGAGAACCTATACGTATTCGCTGCCATCCGCAACCCTGGATGAGTGTATTATAGATTTTGGTTTAATTGACTGTAATAATCAGGAGTTTTTAACAACTGTGCAAATCTCAGCTTATGGAAATAAAACCTTATCTCTTTGCGCCAAGGTTTTTTAATATTTCGTGATAGCGTTTTGTTCCCAATGCACTTGGTTCACCCTTCTTACAGAAAGAAAGTCCGCCCAACTTTTGGTTAACACGCTCAACCACAATCTGTCCATCGGCCATTTTGGATTCCAGTGCTTTCAAGGCTTCAAGAAACCGCTTGTCATCCTTGGCCCGGTTATAGAACGATAAAACATAGACATAAACAAAAAGGTTGTAATTACGGAAGGGATATTCGGTCTGCATGAATAGTGTTCCAATTCCATAGTGGCATGGGCCAATGGGCTGCCTGATGGTCCAATGGGCCAGCAAAAAATCCACCGCCCGGTCCAGGGCCTGCTCTTGGTTGAGATAGTTGCTAAAACGAAAAGCATCCAGGGCGGTCAGGGTGGGTAAGGGGTTGGAATACTCTGTTTCCGGGCCGCGGCCAAAGCTGAATTTATTGCAGCGCCAGCCTCCGTCTGTATACTGAGTATCCAAAAGATGCTGGAATGTTTTTTGCAGCCTGACATCGGCGGCATACCCCAGGTGGCAAAGTACGTTGGCGGCGTTGATGGTATGGCATGGGTAAATAGCGCCTTTCGGGTACACCTTAAAACGTCCATCTTCCCGCCAGGTGCTGAATATCAATTCTACCGTTTCTTGCAGCAAAGGTTCGGCTGTTTCCATACCTAATTCCAACAGAAGAAGCACACTCTCCAGAGTTGAAAATGGAGCTCCTTTCATCAGTCTTTGGTCAGGTGTAGTCCAATAGTCGGCGCCATTATCATATCTATGTGACAATATCGCTTCAAGATCCGATGAATATAGGTTCTCTACCGCCATTTCTGCCCCTCCTTCCGATATAGATATTTGATCCAAGAAAGAAAACCCCCTGGAATCTTACCGGGAGGTAATATGAAGGAAAATTAAATGGTTTCTAAAGGAATATTTATCTTACTATCAGGTAATGTATTTCGCCGGAAGTGTTTTATATCCCATTGCTGCTACGGCCTGAGAGATGGTTTGCAATCCAGGAGTTACCATCTGCTTGGATATCCCAAAAGCCAAAGATTTACCTTTGCCATCAAAAACCGTTGCCTCGGCCAGGCAAACCGTTCTTCCGGCCTTTATGCGTTTGCCTTCAACTACCAGATGACCGTTTTTTACTGGAGCTAAATTATCTACCGTAACATCGAGTGAGATCAGGCCTGAGTCTTCATCCATATCGCAATAAACTGCCCAGTAAGTAACTGTATCTATTAATGAAGAATATACCCCACCATGAACTCCTCCGAATGGGTTAAGGTGTTTCTCCTGCAGGTCCAGCTCAACCCTGGCATAGCCTAGTCCCATTTCGCTGACCTTCATAGAGAGCAGCTTAAAGAAAGGTCCCTGGTTGATTAAGTCCATCACCGCTTTCAGGTGTTCGGGATTTAGCGTCTTCATAATAACCAACCTCCTTTATTTAGTTAATTAGTAAATAGAAGCAATCCGAACGAGCGCACGCTTACTAATCTGCTAAAAAAGAGCTCACAAAACAACTGTCTTATCAGCGGGTGTTTAATAGCCCGTTGGCCAGAGTTTCATGAAAAGAAACCACCATTTCTATCATTTCTTCCTTTGTTATGGCCTTAAGAACAACCCATTTGTATAATAAAAATTTTTCGATGGCTAGAATAGAGTGAGCAATAGGAGAGGCTGGAATATTACGAAAAACACCAAATTTAATGCCGTATTCAATATTACGGGTATAAAACTCTATTAGTCTATCTTCAAACTGTTGCAAACATTGGTCAATCGGCGTACTGGCTCCCGCCACCCGGCTGTATATCTCGGATAAAGCTTCGTTTTGAGTAAATACTTCCATGGTCACTCGTTTTGTTTCTACAAACCTCACATAAATATCCGTTTCCTGTTGGTAATAATCTTTTATGCTAGAAATAATTTTATCTGCAAACTCCTCAAGGAGGGCCTTAAGAACATCCTCCTTGTCTATGAAATAATTATAGAAAGTGCCAGTACCAATTTCCGATAAGACGATGATATCGCGGATAGATGTGTTGAAATATCCCTTCTCAATAAATAATATAACGGCACTTTCTAATAGCTTCTGCCGCCTTTCCTTATTTTGTTTGGTTTTCGCAATAGGCATTCAAATTCCTCCGAGTGTACGTTCGTTCACTATTATTATTAAATGAAGCTAGCAATTTGTCAATAAATAATTGATAAAAACTGTTAGTCCCTTGGCTTACTCAAGATTTCGACCCACCTCGGCCAGCAGTCCCGGGCAAATGAAAGACTCTACGGCTTCTGATTTCCGGTAGGTACTACTTTTCGATATCTATAATAGTTTTATTGGGCATACATACCGCAATATCGCCATATTTGGTCAACCATCCGGTATGGACACATATTTGTTCGGGACAATCCGATTTTTCAAATCTTATTCGGTCTTTTTCCACTTTAATGATATTATGATAATCCCCAGAGACTGTTATTGTTCGGGGCTCTTTTACAGTACTCAGGTCTATGCGTTCAATAACTTTATTATTCTGGATGACAACTGCTGTAATATTATCACTTTTTCCCAGTATATTGATGAAAAGCAAAGCGGCCAAGCTGATCACGATTATTATTCCAATGAGCAAGATATCATTCTTTTTCATCCAAGACTACCTACTTTCTAGAAAGAAATCAACGAACCTGTAGCAACCGGGTTAAAATATTCATTTTACTAAATCAACCTCAAAAATGTACTTAAAGAAGCTATTTCGTTTACAGCAATCAGGGGACCTGTCCCTTTGATTACTCCCCGGATAACTGCCCCCCTCCACCGGTCTTCTGAATATATTTCAGCAGACCTTTTAATAAAAGCCCGGTTATAATTCCGCTGGGTATGGAAAAGAGCAGCATAAAAGGTAAATAGTAAAAAATACCAGGCTGATTGATGATCAATGCGGCCATTAACAACTGCCCTATGCTGTGGGCGATGGCTCCGGCAATACTTACTCCTATCACGCTTAAAACCGGGAAAACACGGAGTAAGAGTATCATCATACAAGTGGCTGCCATGGCCCCGGAAAAGCTCAGGAAAAAGCCTACCCCGAAAAGGGTTCCGTTTAGAAGGGACCCTAGTATGGTGCGTAAAGCCACTATATTTAACGCAGTTTTAAAATCAAAAAGAACTAAAGCCAGTAAAGTGATGATATTGGCCAAGCCTAGCTTCACCCCGGGAATAGGAATAGGATTGGGTAATAGACCTTCCAGGTAATGAAGAATTGTGGCTTGGGCCACCAGCATGGCAATTAAAGCAAGTCTTTTGGTAGACACTATAATTTTCCCTTCCCGCCGGAAATAATTCGGATCAGTTCTAATCCAGCCTCATTTATATTTTTTATGTCGTTATTGGGCTTTATGCCCCTGGCATTTAAGGCGTATGCCACTTGAAGATAGTCAGGAAGTTCCAAGCGGAATTGGCTCAGGATATCTATTTTGCTTAACAGTTCCTGGACTTCTCCATGAAAAACCAGGGCACCCCTTTCCAGAATGGCAATTTTATCGGCCAGGGCCAAAATATCTTTTAGATTATGGGAAATGATTATGGTGGTCTGGGTTTTCTTTTCCTGCCGGGCTTTTATAATCTCCAGCATTAAATTTTGTCCCAAAGGATCCAAACCCGCCATTGGTTCGTCTAAAACCAGAACCTCAGGTTCTAAGGCCAGGATCCCGGCTATAGCTATCCTTCTTCTTACTCCTCCGCTGAGCTTCACCGGTGACAAGTTTACCATGGAGTCAGGAAATATACCGACTCTATCCAAAGCTTCAAAGACCCTGGTTTTTACTTCCGATTCACTTAAGCCCAGGTTGCGCGGGCCATAAGCAACTTCATCATAAACATTGGATTCAAATATCTGCTGTTCCGGATATTGAAAAACCAGTCCTACTTTTTTCCACAGATCATGCCTTAATTCCTTGATATTGGTATCGATACCGCAAACCGTTACCTGGCCCCCAGTTGGATAAATCAAGCCATTCAGAAGCTTGGCCAGAGTAGATTTGCCCGATCCGTTCCCGCCAAATAGGCCCAGTAATTCACCCTGATTCAATGAGATATTAATATTTTTCAATGCCTGCTGCTCATAAGGTGAGCCCGGTAAATATACATAGGATAGATCTTTAATATCAATTATTTTTGACATATCTTTTCTACCAGTTGGGGAATAGTCGAAGTATTATCGTCAATTCCATATCCTTCTTCCTCTAATTGCTGTATCAATTGGTAAAGACCAGGCGGTTTTAAGCCAATGGCAGTCAGCTTTTCCATATCCGCGTAGACTTCTCTGGGGGTTCCCTGCATATATATGAAGCCTTCATGTAAAACAATTAATCGGTTGGCGTCCAGCAAATCTTCCGGATTATGGCTTATTAAGATGATAGTAATATGATTCTCTTTATTGATCTTGCGCAGATGTTCCAGAATCTCCCACCGGCTAACCGGGTCCAGCATAGATGTAGGTTCATCCAGGACCAGATAGCTGGGCTCCATGGCTAAAACAGAGGCCAGAGCAACTTTTTGTTTTTGTCCGCCGGAAAGCAGATGAGGGGCATGATACCTCATGTCCTGCATGCCCACGATTTCCAAGGCCCAGCTCACCCGCTTATTCACTTCGCTGGGTGATAGGCCTAGATTTTCTGGACCAAAGGCGATCTCTTCCTCAACTACTGGACAAATTAGCTGGTTGTCAGGGTTTTGAAATACGATACCAAGCAATTGCCGAATTTCCCTGATTTGCTCGGAAGAATCTACATCCATACCGTTGACTAATATCCTGCCCAGGCTAGGTTTAAGTAAACCATTCAGTAATCTGGCCAGGGTTGATTTCCCTGATTGGTTTAAACCTAAAATACCGATGTATTCTCCCTCATGTATAGTCAGGTTAATATTCGTAAGGGCTGCTTTATACGAATCAGGGTTTTTGAATTCTTTACCAACATTAATTAATTGAATTCCATGGCCATTCATTATAAGTCTCCTTAATTAAGCTCACCTTTATTATGTGATAACTAGTCCAACTAATAAAGCAACTGCCATAAAAATTATTAGATAAATATCAACCGCTTTATATTTTAAGTTTCGCATACGGTATTGATTGGGATTTCCGGTATAGCATCTGCTGTCCATGGCTTCTGCCAGATCCTCAGCCCTAAGCAGTGAAGATGCCAACAAGGGTATTAAAATGGCCAGGTAACTTTTTAGATTGGTTAATATTTTCGGTGAATCAAAATGGGCTCCTCTTGACCTTTGGGCATCCTTGATGGTAATTGACTCTTCCACCAGCGTCGGTATAAAACGAAAGGAAATGCTGATAATGGTGGTAAAATATTGCACTGGAATTTTGATCTTGTTTAACGGTAATAATAAAAATTCCAGGCCCGCTGATAATTTCATGGGAGTGGTAGTCATCAACAGGATGATGGAACCCAAAAATAATATTACCAGGCGCAACAAATTGATTAAACCAATCATCAATCCCTCCTGGGTAACACTTAAGGCTCCTAATTGAAAAACCGCTTCTCCCTGGGTAAGGACTGCTTGAAAAAGAAAAGTGATCAGGAGCAGATACCTTATGCCGCGCATACTACGCCAAAATGAACTGAATGGTATTCCGGAACATTTTATGCCAGTCAGTATCAAACCCAAGAGGAAAAGCAGATACCAGAAGTTGTGGTTGCTTAATATCCCAATAACGGCCAAGATGCAGCAGATGATCTTAGTCCGAGGGTCTAATAAATGTATCAGCGAATTTCCATGCACATATTGTCCCAGTTTAATCTCATTCATAATCAATCCCCGCAAAGCTAGTATATGACATGAAGGAAACAGTTCATGAATCCATGAAAACAGTTCCCTTCATGTCTTTTCTTATCATTTTAAGTCTTGTCTTTATCCCTATAGCTGATTGTAAATCTGGCTTTGATACTAGTTTATACTAGATGGTCTTAGTATACTCTACAGCATGAATTGCACTGTTTCTGCCGGTGAAGAGTGAAATACCCTGACAAGACCCAGGTATATTCAAGCCGTAGGTATCTCCAGTATAACCGTCGCAGTCCATTCCTGCCGCATATAAGCCTTGGATGGGCTGATATTCTTCATCAAGCACTTCGTTTTTGATATTGACTCTTATACCACCCATGGAGTTAAGATTCAGGACTTTGATATGGAATGCATAAAACGGACCGGTTTTAACTTCATTGAGATACTTGGATTCTTTGCTGTAGTCCATATCTTCGCCATTGGCACAGAATTCATTATAGCGGTCGATGGTGGCCAGGAAGGTATCCTTGTCGACCCCTAGTTTATCTGCAAGTTCCTCTAAAGTATCAGCTTTGAAAACATTAACATCTTTTCTTTCCAGGGCTTTTTCCAGTTCTGCTGGCAGGTCAACCAATTTGGTACCGGGGAGGACATAGGCTCCAAAACCATTATAGCAACCTTCGTTGACCATTTTATTCAGCAAATTGCTGTCTATAACTGAATAGGTGGTAGGTTGTGTCCCGACTGCATTGGCTGCGCGGGTATAATGGAAAATTACATCCTCATTAACATACCTTTCCCCGAATTTATTGACCCAAAGGCTTGGTTCCATAGCAGCTGCTGAATTGATATGGGAATGGACTGAATACTTCTCCAGGGTAAGACCGATTTTACTGAATATAGCCCAACCGTTGGAAGCTGCTCCAACTGCCCGGGCCATTTTTATTCCGTCTCCGGTATGCCCGGGTGTTCCGCCATTAACCACTTGGGACATATCATCGGTAGTTAATTCAGCAACTAATTCCGGATCATCTGAAAATCCACCGGTTGCTATTATAGCAGCTTTGGTATTGATAACCAGCTCCTTGTTATCTGCTGTGGTGGCTTTCACTCCGACAACCCGTCCATTTTCCATGATCAATTCTTTACCGGGTGTATTAACCAGCAATTCCACACCAAGTTCTTCAGCTTTTGGCAACAGATATTCATCAAAAAGAGCATCGCCAAAACCATCATAAACATGCCAGGTTTTTTCTCCTGCACCGGGGCTGCTTACCATGGCAAACTTAACTCCCATGTCCAAAAGCCATTG
>JAAYJK010000045.1 GCA_012522955.1 Syntrophomonadaceae bacterium | reverse complement strand
TCAGATTCGGCAAAAACTGTACACATGGAACTAATGGTTATGGGGTTGCCCTTTTGAGCCAGGGCAAATAACTCATTGATATCCACCCCCATGCGGTTGGCCATTATCTCAATAAATTTACCGGTTCCGGCCGAGCATTTATCATTCATTAGAAAGCGTACGGCAACTCCATTTTCTACCGTAATAATCTTGGTGTCCTGCCCTCCTACGTCAATGATGACTCCATCTCCGGCCAGAAGAGCAGACCCGCCTTTTCCGTGGCAGCTTATTTCGGTTAATATCTTGTCGGCGTATTCCACTGATATCCGCCCATACCCGGTAGCGATGGTTCTGGTATCATCAGAACCCACATCAAAACCTGCCCCTCCCAGCTGAGTTCTGATTAGTCCAGCCGTCTCTTTACTACTCCAACCGGTAGGCAGAATAAAAGAAGATACTATCTGGGTCCCGTCAAAAACAATAGTTTTAGCGGCAGTTGATCCAATATCGATGCCTATATAATTCATTAATTGATCCTCCCGGCAAGATATACATCTTATGATATTAATCTTAAACGCTTATTATTTGGTGTGTCAACAAATACCTAATAATTGTTATACGAACAATAACCTATTATTATATAATGGCGCTGAAGATCGAAATAAATTTGGATTTGGAGAGATTTATGCAAACCCAAATAAGTTATAAAACAGATATGATGATAATTTATGATTATGCAATAAATGAATATCTATTTTGGCGAATCGGATGGCCAAATGATTGGGGGATTATTATTAAGGGTTGGGTTGGCCAAAAATAAAGTCCGGGAGAAAACGCTTAATACATAAAAAATAAGCATAATAACTATGAGAAATATTGATATACTTTCGCAGTACAATCATCGATCCTTTTATGAAGAAACAATTTCATAGGCACGCCGCCAATGAATTTGATAAAAGCTGAGATTAAAGCAAAAGATGGCCGGTTGAGGGTTTGTTTCCAACAGGGCAGCCTGTTGCTGGAAGGGAAAAATAAAACCGCGGTTGAAGCGAAAGGCTATGCAGGAAAACCAGTTACTCTGGGAATCAGGGCTGAAGACATTGTCCCAGTGCTTTAATTGAATATTTTTTCCAGTGGTCTCGGACGGTTTGTGAGCAAAGAAAAATGGTAATATAGTTTAAGCAGGATATAGTATAAAGGGAGATGCCTTATGAATACTGACTCCATAAGAGGGCTGGATAAATTGACATTGCTGCTATTCCCATTGCTGGCCCTAATATTTTATGCCTTACTGCTAAGCACTAACCGTCCAGTTTTTGAAAACCGGCAAGCGGTTATGTATGCATATATTGACAGCGCCACCCAAGGTAATTTTGGTTATGGCACCAGTATGAAATACGCCAATGATATTTCCTTTGCCGGTCTGGAAGAAGGCGATATTATCCTGGGTGGTTATCCAGACTGCGCCTATGGCCGATTTTCTCATGTGGCCATGTATATAGGCAATGGTCAGGTTATAGAAGCCTTTGTGGATTACGGGGTGCATATCCGACCCATATATCACTTCCGGGATTATAAGGAAGTCTGTTTGCTGCGAGTGGAAGCCGAGCCTAGAATTAAACAGCAAGCAGTGGATTATGCCCAAAACTTGCAAGGTAAGATGTTTTATGCTCTGGCTTTTAAACCTGGCGACCGAATATGGAATTGCAGTAAGCTTATTTGGAGAGCTTACCTGGAAGAGGGCATTGACTTGGATGACAGCCGAGATTTATGGATATCTCCCGATATATTTTATAAGAGTGGGCAGACAAGCATTATTCGAGAGAAAGGATATTAAATGCTGGTAAATCTTATAAGATTATATTTTATTCACATAACTGCTGTTGCAGCCGGCATTCTCAGTAGTTACTTTCCAGGAATGGATATTATTGTAGCTCTGTTATACCTGCTGATCATAGGAATGGAGGCCCGACGGGCTTATAAATTGCCTTGGTGGAAACAAGGCATGACTGCCTTGATCTGGCAGGCTCCGGGCCTTTTTTTCGCTTTGATCCTTATTACCACATTTGATTTTATGGGAGTTTATGAATACGCAATCTTTATAATACAATTTTGGCTTACCCCCCTATTGGGCCTGGTGTCTCTGTCGGGAGTATATTTATATCTGGATAAACCAATATATTATTACCTTTTAATCTGTTTGCCATTTATAAGCTCTTTATACTATCTTGGTATAGCCTCGGTTTTATATACCAGGGCCAGTACTGATTTTGCCAAGCACGGTAGAATATCATTAATTACTCGAAGGGATAGCTAAGCCCAGCTGTCAAAAGCGCTTTAATCCAAAACAGTCAGTGACACCGGTTCATGTGCTGCATTAACAGCTCCTGTCTTCTAAAGTATTAAGATTTCCTTAGTTAAAAGGAACCCTGATGCTTTAAAAGGTTGCGGTATCACTGACTGTAGCCTTAGTATGTGCAGGAAAGCCAAACTTATGCTGGAAAATAGTGTATTCAAAATTTACACCTTGACGCAGTAATTAGGGGAACTTATGATAAGTGGTGCATTCGACACATTATTGTATTTTATAAGGTATTTTGTTAAATAGTGGTGGTTTTTGCAAGGAAATATTATTTATTCTGAGCCAAAAGGGTGTTAGAATATAGTCTGAGGTAGCAGTGCAGCAAATTAGGAGGTATGGGATATGATTGAAGTTTCCGTGCCCGGGCGGCAGAGCACACTGCAATTGAAGAATCTGCTGCTGGATTTAAATGGAACTCTGGCTGTGGATGGAAAGCTTATAAATGGAGTTAAAGAAAAGATAGAGCTGCTCAAAGATACACTGCAGATTTATATTTTAACTGCTGATACTTATGGAGCTGGCAGGGAAATTGCAAAGGAACTAGAGGTAAACTGGGTTATGGTTGACCCTGAAGACGGTGCACAGCATAAGCTAGGTATTCTTAATTCAATGCCAGCCCATAATTGTGTAGCTATAGGTAACGGGTACAACGATCGTTTAATGCTTTCCCGAGCTGCTTTATCAATAGTGGTAATAGAAGCTGAAGGATGCTCTATGCAGGCCTTGCAAGCAGCAGATATAGCAGTCCATAGTATAAATGATGCTTTGAATTTATTAATTAATCCATTGCGGGTAATAGCTACCTTGAGAGCTTAAAGAGCGCAATAACAGAAATTCGAAGTTGTAAAAATTGCTTATACAGGTATCAGTATACAATTATGTATATACTGATACAGTATTGTGTACTTTTGGCTTAAAAAGTATGGATATTAACAAAATTTTAACGGGATTATGAGTCATATTTTTTATATAATGTAGTAACGTGGCGAAAATATTTATCATATATATTGATTTTATCGAGCTGTGTGCAGCATATTTTGCTGCATTTGGTAATTTAAGACGAGCATTACAGATAATGCCGTTTTATATATACGAGAACACGAGGAAAGGAGAGAAAGAGCATGAAGCAAACCCTGAACCTAGCACCACCCAGCGCAGCAGATAAAGAATTTATCTCTCGGATTGAAGAAGCGGCAGATACCAGCATCAAGCTCTGTTATCAATGCGGAAAGTGTACAGCAGGATGTCCGGCAGCATTTGCCATGGACAGTCCGCCCCGGCAGATAATCAGATATTTACAGTTGGGTTTAGTGGAAGAGGTATTGGCTGCCCAGAGCATATGGATATGTGCCACCTGTGAAACCTGTTCAGCTCGTTGTCCCCGGGGAGTAGACATAGCTTCCTTAATGGACGCCTGCAGAAGAGAAGCCTTAGCAGCTGGAAAGATAAGCGATAAAAAAGTAGCGGTATTTAATGAAGCCTTTTTAAATGGGGTCAAGAACTTTGGTCGTACCTATGAAGCCGGGTTATTAATACAGCATAACCTTAAGACCATGCAACCCTTAAAAGACGCCCAACTTGGTCTGCCCATGATGAAAAGAGGCAAAGTATCAATACTCCCTGACAGGATCAAAGGCAAAGATCAGGTAAAGAAAATATTCCAGCGAATTGAGACGATGGGGAGGGAATAATATGCCTTTAGGATACTATCCTGGATGTTCAGGAGAAGGAAGTGGCATTGAATACAAAATGTCCACAGAAAAGACCGCCGAGATGCTGGGGATAAAATTACAAGAACTAGAAGACTGGAACTGCTGTGGAGCCACCTCAGCTCATAATACCAACCAGCTTTTAGCTTTGGCTCTGCCGGCCCGGAACCTGGCCATAGCGGAGCAAATGGAACTGGAAACCGTACTGGCCCCCTGCGCAGCCTGTTTTAGCCGGCATCGGGCCACAGAAATAAAAGCCCGGGAAGACCAAGCCTTACGTTCAAAAATCGAAGGAATAATTGACATGGAGTTCCAGGCCAGCAGTCATACGGTATCAATATTGGAATGGCTGGTTAATGATGTAGGGGTTGATAAGATCAAGGAAAAGGTAAGCAAACCCTTAAAAGCCATGAAAGCAGCCTGTTATTATGGCTGTCTCTTGGTCAGACCCGAAGAATATACCGGATTTGATGACAATGAAGACCCCCAGAGCATGGATCAGATAATAAAAGCTACTGGAGCCGAAGCCGTAGATTGGGCATATAAAACCGAGTGCTGCGGAGCCGCTCTGGCCACTTCCCGGCCCGAAATCGGAGCCAAAATGATCTATGAAGTAATACAAAATGCTCGGGAAGCCGGAGCCGAATGTATAGTAACCGCTTGTCCCTTATGCATGCTAAATTTGGACATGCGCCAGGCCGGGGCCGGAAAACAATACGGAGTAAACTTAAATATGCCGGTATATTACCTTACCGAGCTGGTAGCCCTGGCCGGAGGATATAGCCAAGAGGAAATAGGAATACCCCGGCACTTCGTAGAAGCCAGCAGTTATCTTAATACCCTGCCCGCCAAGGCAGCCCAGATGGAAGCCGAAGAAGCAGCTAGACAAGCCAAAGCCGGCAAGAAAGGAGCTGCCAAAGCAGCAGATACTGCCGAGGATGCCGAAGCCAATAAAAAGAAAATAGATGCCATGATCAAAGGATTCCAGAAGAATCCGGACAAAATGGCCCTCAGGCTGATACAGGATGAAGAACGGGCCAAGATCCTGGCCGAAATAGTCGCCGCCGATGAAAAGAAAATAAACAAACTGGCCGAACTAATGGTTATTGACCAGGAAAAGGCTAGCAAAGCAGCTGAGGCTTATGTAACTGGTGAAATAAAGAAACGGGAGAAATAGGTTAATAGTAGTAAAAGGAGGGATTAGGCCATGAAGAAACGAGCAGGCGTATTTGTTTGCCAGTGCGGCACCAATATAGAAGCCACCATAGATACCGAAAAAGTGGCAGAATACGCCAGAACATTACCCGGGGTAGCCTATGCTACCACCTATAAATATATGTGCTCAGATCCCGGCCAGGAACTGATCAGGAATGCCATAGAAGAGCACCAATTAGAACAGATTGTAGTTGCATCCTGTTCGCCGCGCATGCACGAGAACACCTTCCGCAAAGCCGTAGTAAGCGGAGGACTGAATGGATATATGTTTGAAATGGTAAATATTCGGGAACAAATCTCCTGGGTACACCATGACCTGCAATCAGCTACCAAAAAAGCCCAAGATCTGGTGAGGATGGGAGTAAGTAAGGTCTTAAAAAACAAGCCCTTGCAGGTTTCTACCATACCCATTACCAAACGGGCACTGGTCATAGGGGGAGGAATAGCGGGTATGCAGTCCGCCTTGGATATAGCCGAGGCCGGGCACCAGGTAGTGCTGGTAGAGCGGGAAGCCTCCATCGGAGGCAAAATGACTCAGCTGGATAAAACTTTCCCCACCATGGACTGCGCCGCCTGAATAGGCACCCCCAAGATGGTTGCTGTGGCGCAGCATCCTAACATTGAACTAGTAACTTATGCAGAAGTGAGCAAAATATCTGGATATATTGGTAATTTCCAAGTCCAGATAAAGAAGAAAGCAAAATACGTTGACTGGGACGCCTGTACCGGCTGCGGACTGTGTACCGAAAAATGTCCTACCAAGAAACTGAAAGACGAATTCGACCTGGGAATGGGAATAAGACCGGCTATTCACAAGCTGTTTCCCCAGGCCGTACCCGGTAAACCATATATTGATGCCGATAACTGCCGCAAGCTGACCGAAGACAAGTGCGGAGTTTGTGAAAAAATATGCCCGGTAGGAGCCATTAAATTTGATGACCAGGATCAATATGTGGATTACGAAATCGGCGCCATCGTTATGGCCACTGGTTACGACCTATTCCAGTGGGAAGAAGCCTATGGAGAATATGGTTATGGTAAATACCCGGATGTTATCTCCGGTCTCCATTTTGAAAGACTGGTCAGCGCAGGGGGACCCACCCTGGGTCACATAAAGAGGCCTTCGGATGGCAAAGAACCCAAGAGCGTAGCCTTTATTAAATGCGTAGGTTCCCGTGATGATACTAAAGGCAAGAGCTACTGCTCCAGAGCCTGTTGTATGTATACCGCCAAGCATGCTTATCAGGTGAAAACCAAGATTGAAGACAGCGAAGCCTATGTATTCTACATGGACGTACGTACTGCAGGCAAAAACTATGAAGAATTCTATCAGCGGGCCCTTAACGAAGGAGCCACCTTTATCCGGGGGCGGGTAAGCAAGATTTATCCTAAGGGGGACAAGCTGGTACTAAAGTCCGAAGATACTCTAATAGGGAGGCCCATTGAAGTAGAAGCCGACCTGGTAGTACTGGCCACCGCCATGGTGCCATCCCAAGGGTCTTTGGAACTGGCTAAAACCATAGGATTTTCCACAGATAAAGACGGATGGTACCAGGAAGCCCATCCCAAACTGCAGCCGGTAGAAACCTTTTCCGCCGGAGTATATCTGGCCGGAGCCTGCCAGGGACCAAAGGATATCCCGGACAGCGTAGCCCAGGCTAGTGCTGCCGCAGTTAAGGTGTGTGGACTGTTCTCCAAGACTGAGCTGGCCACCGAACCCATGACCTCAGAGGTGGATAGCATCAAGTGTTCTGGATGTGGTCTGTGTGTACCTATTTGTCCGTATAATGCCATATCCTTAAAAGACATTCAGGAGCGAGGCGGTCATGGTCATGGACCGTTTACTAGGACCATAGCCGAGGTAAACAGCAGTTTGTGCCAGGGTTGTGGAGCTTGTATCCCCGCCTGCCGAACTGCAGCGCTAAACCTTAAAGGCTATACCGACGAACAACTGGTATCGGAGGTGGATGCACTGTGTCTATAGATAAAGAAAAATGGGAACCCAAGGTAATAGTATTCGCCTGCAACTGGTGCAGCTATGCAGCAGCAGATTTAGCCGGGCTAAACCACCTGGAGTATCCCGCCGATGTGCGAATAATCAGAACCCCCTGCTCAGGACGCATGGACCCCATGCTGGTCTTAAGAGCATTTAATCGGGGAGCCGACGGCGTACTTTTGTCCGGATGACACCCGGGAGACTGCCACTATGGTAGTGGCAATTACTACAACCGCCGTCGTCATATTATGATAAAAAGCCTGATGGAATATATCGGCATGGAACCGGAAAGATACCAGACCGCCTGGATATCCGGAGCCGAAGGACCCAAGTTCCAGGAAACCATGAAAAAAGTGGTAGAAGACGTTAAGAAACTGGGACCGAACAGAAAGCTGAGGGATGCGCGATGAAAGAAATAAGTAATAAAGTAAAAGAAATTGCGAGCCGGCTTCTTAGCAAGGGTCAAGTTGACGTATTCCTGGCCTGGGAAAAAGGGAATCAGGATTATCTGACTCGTCCCTTAGCCGCCCGAACCGCAGAAGAGGCAGAAAGAATAGTATTCGATGAATACTCCATTCACAACCTGTCCAATTACCTGCTCAAATTCCGGGACTCCCAGGAGAAAATCGGCCTGGTAGTAAAAGGCTGTGACTCCCGGGGAGTTATTCGACTCCTGGAAGATAATCAGTTTAGCCGGGACCGCCTGTATATAGTAGGGGTATCTTGCCCGGGGATGAAAGACCCATTGAAAGCTATTAAGAGGAACTCAGGTTTACTGCAGAATATAGCAGAGGATGATAAAGCAGACAAGTGCAGCAATTGCGCCTATCCCAATCCCCTGATATATGATGAACTCTTGGGCAGTCAACAAGAGCCCAATATGAGCGGAGAAAGACAGGCTAAAATTCAGGAAATCGAAAATATGAGCCCGGATGATCGTTATGAATTCTTCCGGGACACCTTTGAGAGCTGCATCCGCTGCTATGCCTGCCGCCAGGCGTGTGTAGCCTGTAACTGTCGGGTCTGTATATTTGACGAAATGAGACCCCAGTGGGTAGGGCGGGAAAACAACGAAACCGACAACCTGATGTATCACTTGGTAAGGGCCTATCATATGGCCGGTCGCTGTGTGGAATGCGGTGAATGCGAACGGGTATGCCCGGTAGATATACCCTTAATGTTAATAAACACCAAATTGGCCCAAGATGCCAACGAATTTTTCGGACCCTATCAAGCCGGGATCAATTTTGTGGAAGGTGCCAAACCGGCTTTAAGCGTATACCGTCTGGATGATCCGGATGAAGGATTTATGTAAAAAGGAGGGAAGAAGCATGAAAATTTTAAGTAAAGATAAACTGGAAAGCGTTTTGGATAAGCTATCCGAATCGGCAGAAGTATTCGTACCCCTATCCAGAGCAAACAGCAGCGGCTTCTACTCCTGGAAAAACCGAAATCCAGAAAAAGAACGGCTAATGCTGGATGCCTTAAATGTATATTTATCACCCAAGAACGTAGGTTTCCCCCAGAACGAAAAAATGTACAGCATTATTCAGTCCGGGCCCAATGCTGAAATTAAGGAAACCTTTGAAGACAGCAGCCCTCGTATAATATTTGGTCTTAGAGCCTGCGATGCTAGGGCTATACGCTGTATGGATGACGTTTTTTTAACTCGTGGTTATGAAGACAGTTTCTACAAAGCCCGCCGGGACAACACGGTCTTGATCGGCAATGCCTGTTATGAGCCAGGGCCTAATTGTTTCTGCCAGGGCATGGGAGTTGACCCGGTAGAGCCCGAGGTGGATATAATAATCCGGGATACTGGAGCCCAAGGCTATATCTGGGAGGCTAAAACCCCTAAAGGCGAAGAACTGACCGAGGGTATTTCCAGCCTTTTGCAAGAAAAAGAGCTAAAGGCACCAGAACTAAAGGCTTTCCCTACTCAGGTAGATTACAGCGGGGTAGCTGAGAAATTAAAGGGAATGTTTGAACACCCGATTTGGGAAGGTCTATCTTCAGCCTGTCAGAACTGCGGCATATGCACTTATGTATGTCCCAGTTGTCATTGTTTTGATATACAGGTCAAAACCTGGGGAGAGGAAGGCTATCGTTTCCGTTGTTGGGATTCCTGCATGTATACAGAATATACTACTGAAGCAGGAGGAGGCAATCCTCGGTCCACTACCAAGGAGAGATTTCGCAACCGCTTCCTGCATAAGCTGGAATTCTTTACGGAAAGATATGGATATCCCTTGTGTACCGGCTGTGGAAGATGTATTGTGGCCTGCCCTACCGGGATCAACATCGTTAATATAATTAATGAAGTAAAGGAGGCGAGTGTTGATGTCTGATAAATGCAGCTGCGAACAACCGCTGGTGCCGACTGTGGTGGAAGTGGTAGATATAAAGGATGAAACTCCTGATGTTAAGAGCTTTTACTGCCGTTTAAGCGAAGGGGGAGTGCCTTTTAATGTAGCCCCCGGACAGTGTGCCATGGTTTCTTATCTGCCGGTGGGAGAAGGGATGTTTTCCTGTACCTGGCAGGAAGAACAGGAATATCTGCAGTTTGCCATCAAAAAGGTAGGCCTTTTAACCGATGAACTGCATGCCATTGAAGTGGGACAGAAGCTGGGGGTCCGTGGCCCCTATGGCAACGGCTTTCCGGTGGAAGAGTGCAAAGGCAAGGATATGCTCTTTATTGCCGGGGGCATTGGTTTAGCCCCCTTGCGTTCTTTCATAAAATACTGCTTTAAGCACCGGGAGGACTACGGCAAGATAACCATAGTCTATGGCAGCCGTAGCTATGCCGACCTTTGTTTCAAGGAAGAATTGTTCAATGAATGGCCGGCTATCAAGGATACTCAAGTTTATGTTACCATAGATAACCCGGAAGAAGGCTGGGATGGCCATGTGGGCTTTGTGCCTGCATATGTGGAAGAAATTAATCCCAATCCTCAAGGCTTGATTGCGGTAACCTGCGGACCACCTATAATGATCAAGTTTGTATTGCAATCCTTGGAGAAGATGGGATACACTGATGATCAGGTTATAACTACCCTGGAAATGCGTATGAAATGCGGGATAGGTAAATGCGGCCGCTGCAATATAGGGAGTGAATACATCTGCCTGGATGGCCCGGTATTTACTCTGGCCCAATTGAAACAGCTGCCCCAGGAGTGGTAGGATACACCAAACATTCAATAAAGACCAATATTTCTGCCACATGGCACTAGGCATAGACCGAAACACAATAAAGATTTAGGCAGGCAGCACACTTTGCTGCCTGCTTTATGTTAGCGTGAATTTTCTTCCGAGACTCAAGGATGATTCCTGTGCGAAAAGTATATTTCCCGGGGGAATCAAATCTGGATTCCTGAAGTTTTAGCCTGCCCTACTCATGGCATAAACACAATTACGCCGTGAGTGATTATACTATCATCAGTCGGAACAGGAAAAATGACCGCCTTATGGAAATGGTCAGACTGTAATTCACTTGGTGGTGTAATTCCTGAAAACAAGGAAAAAGGGTTCTTCAAGTTTTCCAATAAAGAGGTTTCCCCGGCAAAGACCCTTATTACGGAGGCAGCCAGTTGAGTATTTCCGTTTTTAAGAAGGCGGACAGCGCCTTTGTCCAAATTGTTAAACCCGGTTTTGGTTTCCGTCTCAAAAGCCTGGTTCACCAAGACCACCGTAAACTGACGCGTGAATATGGCCATGGGATAAGGGAAGAAATCGATGATTTGAGAAACCAACCCGTCATTGGCCATAAGCATTCCATATTTTCTGATCATTTGGCCTTGAGACTCTATTTTTTCCTCCAACATTTTTTGTACTGCTGTAAGTTCCTCAAGCAGCTGCATCTTCCCATCATTATCCATAAAATGGCTCCTCTCCCACTGCTGATCTTATTTAATATTTTATTAAGGAGATGGCTTAAAGGATAGGCCTAATATGCTTATTATTAGTATGAAAAATATTATTTTGATTTTCCTGCGAAAGGTTATATTTCCAGGGTTTTATTGCTTTATACGATAATTTAATCAGATATTTTTCTAAATTCAGATGGGGAAAGACCAACCTTCTTTCTAAATAAGCTGGCAGAATGGCCATTATAATTCATGTTGCAGGCAGCAAAGGCCTGGGCAATGGAAAGATTGGTATCCAGGAGCTTCTCCTTAAGTTTACCGATTTTATAATTTATATAGTACTCATGGGGAGTTACCCCCGTATGCTGCTTAAACAACTTGGTGAAATGTGCCTTGCTAAGGCAGGCCGCCTTTGCCGTTCCGTCAGCATCAAAGGGCTCCTGCCAATGTGTCTCTATGTACTGTTTGCCCCGTCCAATTTCTTTTTTGCCCCGGAATATTTTTTTAAAGATGAAAACGGCGGCAAAGTATTCTACCACTCCATCAGAATTTATTAATGGGAAACAGGTAATGTCTGCGTTTATGGTATGTATATCTCTATTGTCTACATTAAAATATCGGATCATATCCTGATAGGGTGCGTTGAAGTCAGTAATATATACAGTTTTGCCGGTCAATACCTGCCTGAGCTCTTCCATTGCCCCAAGCTTACGAACGATGGGATCCTCAAAAACATTGTATTTACCCACATGGGATTCCGTACTTTTGATTCCTATCATGTCCAGAGCCGATTGGTTAATAAGCCTTGCTGTACCATCCAGGGAAAAAACTTGAATTGGATAAGGAAAGAACTCGATTACTTTAGCCAAGAGTTCTTGGTTTTCAAAAAGGGACTGGAATGATTTAGCCAGGCTATTTTGTGCATCCTCAAGCTGATTTTTCATGGATCCGTCCTCATTTCCTTTTATTCTAAGCTCTTTCGATATACAGATGGGCAAACGCCCACCTTCTTTCTGAATAAATTGGCGGAATGGCCATTATAATTCATATTGCAGGCAGAGAAGGCCTGGGTGACGGAAAGATTAGGATCCAAGAGTTGTTCTTTCAATTTACTGATTTTATAATTTATATAATACTCATTGGGAGTTACCCCCGTATGCTGCTTAAACAGTTTAGTGAAATGGGCTTTACTGAGGGAAGCCGCCTTTGCTGTTTGGTCAGCGTCAAACTTGTCCAACCAGTGGGTTTCTATATATTCTTTAGCTTTTTCAATCTCCGATTTTCCACGATAAACCCTCCTGTTGATCAAAAATGCCACAACATATAGCACCTGTTTTACCTCATTCAGAATAGGGAAAAGCGTAATGTCCTGATATACGGCCTCTACATCAACGCCCTGTAGACCGTATCGATGTACTATTTCTTCCAAGGGTACTTTAATATCGGAGAGAAAGACGCTTTCTCCTTGAAAAGCCCGCTTTAACTCATGGAACTGGCCGGTTGCCATAACGTCAGGATCTTTTAATACATTATACTTCCCCACCACCAGGTCCAGGCTTAAAGCATGGTATTCGGAGAGCAAAGCCCTATTCACCAGCACCGATGTTCCGTCTGGAGCATAAACCTGAATTGGGTAGGGGAAAAACTCGATCACTTTGGCCAGGAGTTCTTCTTTGGTTAAAAGGGATTGAAATGAATCTGAAATGGTGTTTTGACTGTCATTCATATTAATACCCATTTTTCATCACCTTTTTATATCGGCCGTCTTCAGGCTTTTGGGCATTTTTGGGGAGCAGCCACAGATTACCGACTTTCTCTGCTCCCTTATTTCGTTCCGCGACACAGTATAGCGTTACCATCCGGCTGCCGATTCCCCATTTTTTTCCCGCTTCCTTCACAGTCATATAATCAAGCATAATCTCCCCCATAGTCTTTTCTTTTTTTATACTACTAATTTCAGTAAATTTCAATATTTAGAAATATGTGAAGAAGATGCTTTGGCATGGCGTTGCTATCATGTTGTGTATAACGGCTCCTTCATAGGTTTCAGAGTGGAGTCGTCGAATGAGCGGGGAAAAACAGGTAAGTATCAGATTCAAGAACAATAAGCCGGAGATCTTTTTATGTATTATCTACATAAGGGAACCTGGATTACTGTATGGTAATACAAAGACAATATTTGAGTTTTAGTTTAAAATAATACCAAGGTTAGGCTTAAAATGACAAAAAACCAGAAAAATCGCAAATGAACACTATATCTTGAGCATTAAAATGACAATGGGAGTGATGTATGATGGAAACCAGTAATAAAGCGGAGAAGAGCTTTCGGGACAAGTATCTGAATAAAAAGGTAATCCTGATAGTAATCGGAGTAGCTGTGTTGCTGGGAGCAGTGGTGGCCGGAGGACTGTTAAAAGCCAGTGAAAACCCATCCTTTTGTGGTCTCTGTCACATAATCGAGCCCTATTACGAGTCCTGGAATACTGGGGTTTTGTTGGATAACCAACATGCCCAGGAGGATATCGAGTGTCTGGATTGTCATAATCGGACCATTCCTGAAAAAGCCATGGAAGGACTAAACTTTATAACCGGCAATTATACCATACCCTTGGAAGGACCTCCCGGAGATCGGGCTATGTGTCTGGACTGCCATTCCCAAGAGGGAGAAGGGCATAGTTGGGATGAAATCAAAGCAGCTACTGATTTTGAGGATTCAAATCCTCATGATTCCCACCATGGGGAGCAGGATTGTAATCTTTGTCACAACATGCACGATACGTCAGAGGTATACTGCGCCCAATGCCACTTATTCAAATGGTTTGATGATTTGGATGAAAGCTGGGAACAGTATTAAATGAAAGCCGGGGTCAGACACTATCCTAAGTTAATTCGGTGCCTGGCCCCGGGTGATTAAACTATGAGAGAGGGTTTGACCTGGCTGGATTAGAAAATTGAGCCACCAAAAACATAACCTAGATAAAATACACCTGCGATGGCGATAATATGCCATACCCACCATCCGGTCTTAAGGAAATCAAAGGTTCCCAAATCATATCCTTCCTTGGTAGTCATCCTATCGGAGCCTTCATTCCGATTGCGTTCCTCTTCCATAATATAGCTCCTCCTTTTTGCTATTTTAATAATACTATTACCACTGAAGGCAATAATTATGTAATAGAATTAAAAGTTCAATAATATTTGACAGGGGAGATATAATCTATAAAATATATATAGCTGGGTAAAATGCACAATAATGTGCACATAAAGGAGGAATATCTTTGCCTGTTATACGGAGGGACTTGCTTAATCCTACATTAAAAGATGTTTTAGAAACTTTCCGTCTGGATAAGAACTATACTTATGGAAGGGGTAGTTGTCTGCTTGATGATGAGGGCATAGAATATCTGGACTTTATAGCCCAGTATGGTGCGGTACCTTTTGGATATAATCCTGATTTTATCTGGGATCAATTGGAGGAAGTCCGCAAAAGAAGCCTTCCCAGTCTGGTGCAGCCCTCTATTCCGGGAGAGGCTCTAAAGTTGGCTAATATGCTGGCAGAATGCAGTCCGGGAGATCTATCCTACTGCACCTTCTGTCAGAGTGGTACCGAAGCTGTTGAGGCGGCAATTAAATTAGCCCGTTCTACTACGGGAAAGGAATTAATCATATCTACTTTGAATAGTTTTCATGGCAAGACCCTGGGATCTTTATCCGCAACCGGCAAAGGATCTTACCAGGAGCCATTCCGGGCACCGGCTCCGGGTTTTGTTAAAATACCTTTTAATGATCTTCCGGCTCTGGAAAGGGTATTGCAGGAACAGGCAGAAAACACTGCTGCCTTTATTGTTGAACCGGTGCAGGGTGAGGGTGGCATCATAACTGCCCAAGCAGGCTATTTAAAAGGAGCTCAGGAACTATGCCATAAGTATGGGGTAATATTTATAGTTGACGAGATTCAAACCGGACTAGGTCGTACCGGCAGGTTGTTTGCCTGTGAGCATGAAGGTATTGAACCAGATATAATGTTGTTGGCTAAGGCACTGGGCGGAGGCCTCCTGCCCATTGGGGTTTGTATAAGTTCTCCCCGTGTCTGGAATGATGAGTTTGGTATGCTACACAGTTCTACTTTTGCCAACAATCAGCTTAGCTGTTCAGTAGGAATAGCAGTACTGGAAAGATTGGAACAGAACGACCGGGAATTAATCGGAGAAGTAGAAGCTAAAGGGGAATATCTGCTGCAAAGATTACGGGATATTGATGCCCGATATCCCGGAGTGGTTAAGGAGATACGCGGCAGCGGCTTGATGGTGGGAGTGGAGATTAATGAGCTTACCGACTGTGGGTCATTTGACATGACCTATTTGGCTGATTGCGAAGGCTTTACGGCTCTCATAGCCGGCTTTTTGCTGAATATTTATAATATCCGTCTGGCTCCCTATTTGAACAGTTCTATGACCCTCAGGCTGGAACCCACACTTACCATTACTTATGAAGAAATAGACAGGACCGTTGAGGCCTTGGAGCTAGTATTTAAAATACTTTATTATCGCGATTATTCCAAGCTCTATCGTCACTTAATCGGAGATTATAAAAAGCCGGAAAAAATCATTGACTACAGAGGGGTAAGCAGAGCAATCAAATCTTCATTCCTAGAATCTGGAGAAAGGGCAACAGAGAAATTTGCTTTCATTATTCATTATGCGGCTCCCGAAGATGTGGTATTAAATAATCCATCTTTTGTTACCTATAGCCGAGATGAGATTTACCAATTGATGGAATGGCAGAGCAAAACAAAGGAAGCCGGACTGGTGTGTCATATGCCGGCCATTAGGTCCCTGGACGGAACCCTAGCAGAAGGTTGGCTGATTGGAGTGCCTTTTGGAGCACGAGAAATAATGTCATTACCCCGTGAAGAAACAGCTGAAGTTATTAAACAAGCAGTAGACATGGGAAGAGACCTGGGAGCGAAAATTGTCGGACTAGGAGCATTGAGCTCAGTAGTTACCCGAGGTGGTCGAGCAGTACAAGGGCGGGGCCCGGCCATAACCAGTGGCAATAGTTTTACCGTTTTGATGGCCATGGAAGCTCTGGTTTTGGGAGCTCAGAAAATGCACATTAATCTGGCCACGGCCAAAGGGGCGGTATTAGGTGCTACCGGTTCCATTGGACGTGCTTGTGCTTTATTACTATCGGAGAAAATGACTAATATTGTGGTTTTGGGTAACCCCGATCATGTAACCAGCAGTAAAAACCGCCTGGCTTCTTTAATGCGGGATATGTATCGAAAGGCAGTGCAAAGATACCAAATGGGTGAGTTAGAGGGGTTAAGCAAATGGGTTGATGAAACTCTTCGGGCCCTGGCAGCCTTAAATACCCGGGAAGCACAGGAATACTACAAAGAAATGTTAGAGGAGAAAACCATTGATTCAGGATTGATAGAAGAAATATGCCATTATCTAAATATACCATTGCCAGTCAGCAGCAGTCTGGAGATAAAAGAAACTCTGCCCCACTGCAGCATAATAATTGCCACCAGTAATTCACCAGAGTTCCTGGTTTATCCTGAGGATTTGAGACCGGGAGCGGTGATTTGTGATGTGGCTCGTCCGGCGGATGTAGCTCCCGAGTGTTATACGGAAAGGAATGATGTCTTAATATTGGAGGGTGGACTGGTTCAGTATCCAGATACCATTTCCTTTGGACCCAACCTGGGATACCGGGATGGTGTGAATGTGGCATGTCTTTCCGAGACTATTTTGTTGGCCCTGGAAGGCGATTATAACGATTACAGTATCGGCAGCAAGATGCCTCTGGAAACCATTGAATATATGAGATATCTGGGAGCCAAGCACGGCTTTACCCTGGCTGGACTTAAGATGGGCAACCAAGAGATATGTGACAAAGAAGTTGAGGAGATTTACTTGAACGCACAAAAAAAGCTTGAAGAGGCAGCATTGTCTTAGTAGATCCATTTTTTCCTGCCCTGACCATAGTCGGGCTAGGGATCTGTGACTTGCAATCTAGCCTGTGTACGAATACAATATACAGGTACAGGTAAATTTGGAAACTTCCATTGGCTTATTGTTGGGAAAGAAACCTGGAATTACTTAGCTTTATCTTGGCAAAAGCGATTAAGCGGGCAATAATAATAACCTTTTATAAATCAAGAAGCCAATAGGAGGAGCATCTCCAGTTTGATTTGAAGTTTTACTAGGGGGGGGCGGCCTTGAATCTAACCGAGATAGTTATTAGTAAGAGTGGTAAATGGTATTTTGGCACTGCAGAGATGTTTCGACGCAACATTCTTAATATACTGGCAGCACATATCGAAAGAAATGATGACGGCAGTTATTGCATTAAACTGGGAGATGACATGAACCCCATTACAGTGGAAGATGTACCGTTTCTAGCCAGTGGTTATGTGCAGGAGGAGGATGGCAGCATTAAACTGGTTTTCCACGATCTACAGGAAATGATACTGGATAGGGAGCATAAAATTTATTTCAAGGGAGATGTTCCCTATATAAGCTTTCGTTGGCCGTCTGATACCCGCTTAAGCCGGGGAGTGTACTGGAAGTTGAGCGATTATTTTGACTTTCGGGGAGAAGAAGTATATATAGTGCCTCCAGCAGTGAACAGGGATATTAACTAACACCCGGGACCGATAAAATATTGAGAGATCATCTAAGAGCAGTTGTTTATGAATTAAGCCCGTTCCTAAAAGATCAGATTATCTTTAGGAACGGGCTTAGCTATATAATTCACACGAAAATGGTTTATCCGCCGAAAAACTGGTAATCGTTGCAAGCGACCACAGGTCGCCACTACAGACTCGCACCGTAAATATGGATATATGTAGGGGCGGTCTTTGACCGCCCGTTGGCTAGCCACAAATTTGCATTCTCGCTTGTGTTCCCTAATCATGGAGGTTGATAAGAAGGAGCCTGAACACGATCTGGATGATTCCTGATCAGCGGTCATGACATTCATAGCCGTGCAATCGCTATATTACTTCGCTTTAAAGACGAGAAATATGAGGGGGCCTAAAATAACTGGCCGGATAAGTCAAGAGTTCATCCAATTGCTTTAACATTAGCTCTTTATCTCTAGGAATGAGTCCATTAACATTGGCAAAGTTGGCCATATGGTCAGATAAAAGCATACTGTTCTCACATTCCAGGTTTTCAATGAGCAATCTGACTTCCTGTAAAGCCTGATGGGCTGTTAAAAGCTGGAAGAAGCCGGTTTCCCATTCTTCATACAATGGAGTGCCCGGATATGGTACCAGGGTTCTTATCCGAATAAAATTGGGGCTGAACTGATTAAGGGTTTTAGCACTATTAATGGCGTGTTCTCTGGTTCTCTCCAGTCCCCCCACCCCGGTAAGAAAATATTCGCTTACCTCTATACCAGCCTCTTTGAGTTTCTTTCCCGCCGAGATAATTTCCTGGGAAGTAGTACCTTTGCATACTCGAGTCAGGGTAATATCATCACCACTTTCCATGCCGGTATGAACCCGGCGCAAGCCAGCATGGTAAAGACGCTTTAAATCATCCAGGCTTTTCTTATTTACGAACCGGGAAGAGCCATAAACTGTGATGCGGCTCAGATGGGGAAACAATTCGGAGGCGTATTCGAATATTTCCACCAGCTGATTGGTTCTCATTAATATGGTATTCCCATCAGGGAAAAAGAGAGATTCAATAAATTCTCCATAATAATTCCTAGCCGCTAATAAGTCTTCTTTGATATCCTGCACCGGACGGATTTTAAATTTCTCATCTTTATACATCTTACAAAATGTACACTTATTATGAGGACAGCCTACTGTGGCTTGAATCAGCAAACTTCCAGCTTCACTAGGGGGACGATATATAGTACCTTCATATCTCATAAGTCGATCTCCTATCTTAATTTTTCTCCCCATGGCGGAGGCTATAAGTACTTATATAGAAAGCATGAGTGGGGAATCAATGCGTAAAAAGTTGGGATGGTCTTAGTTCCCGCTAATCTAATAGACTTAGGCCAAGCTAAAGACCTGACCCTTTCCTATTAAGATTATCAAATAAGTCTTACTTTTAAAAGTTAAGAATAGGAAGCATAGTAAAATGAGTTGTATTATCCAAGAGGAGAAGGTATATTGTAAAATAGGGGTAGTAGTAGGGGGAATGGAAGATGCCAATAAGAGCTTTGATAGTTGATGATGATCAAAAAGAAAGAATCATCTTAAGATACTTATTGGAACAGCGTAAAGATTTAAAGATAGTGGGAGAAGCAGTACACGGTTTAGAAGCATTAATGCTTTGCCAGGAGAAAAAAGTAGATATTGTTTTTTTGGATATTACTATGCCGAAAATGGATGGCCTGGAAACAGCGGCTAAACTGATGGATATGAAGGAACCTCCCGCTATAGTTTTTGTAACCGCTCAAACCGGGATGGCGGTGACTGCATATGAACTAGGAGCTTTGGACTACATAGTTAAACCCATTGAGCCGAACAGAATCGAAAAGAGTATTGGCAAGGCAAAGAAGGTAATAGCCCACCAGGATTATATCGAAAATCTGGTGAGGCAAAGGTTGAAAAATAGGATGGAGTATATTCTAGCTCTTTACAACCAGGAAGAAGCGCTGTTGAAAAGGCTTCCCATAAGAGAAAAAGGAAAACTGACCCTGATTAAACCAGAAGATATTATTGTTTGTGAAAGTCAGGGTAAAAAAGTTTTCATCTGTACTAGAAAAGGAGGCTTTCTTACCAGTTTTACTCTCAATCAACTGGAAAAACGTCTTAGTGACACCTATTTCTTCCGGGTTCACCAAGCTTATTTGGTTAACTTGAATTTTGTTGATGAAATCAGGAATTTTGGCGAAGGATCATACATAATTAGATTAGAGAATTGCGACCGGGATATCACTCTGAGCCGTTCTAAACTACGGCTATTAAGGGATAGGATGGGTATTTAACCGAATAAACATTAAATAGGGCATTATAAACATTATTTTGGACTAAATAAGAAAACAACAAGGTCATTCATAGCAATATATGAGTATACTTATAAATCCAGTGGTAGACGTGGTGGGTACTGGGCTACATAATGTTGGTACTGAATATTTTACTTGAGTTTTTAGGTAAACCGTAAAATGGCGATAGATTGTTATTTTTGCAGCAAAGTATCCTATATATGAAACCAAGTGCTGCCAAAATAGAGAAATAAATCACAAAATGATTTATAGTTAATGTAATACTAGGGGGACGTTGAACTATTAGGGGAAAGGAGGAAAGATTTCTACATTGCAGCCGGGATATTGAACGGAAGACTTTTTCCGGCTATTATTAATACGATAAAATAATTAAGTAATTTATATATAGGGGTGCAATGTATCAAAGTTAGGGAACTCGTTTTATAAAAGTGTACGGTCAAGAAAAGATCGGAGTGATGCTAATGATACCGTTTTATATGCTTGAGCGATACGAAGGGAATGAGCCCTTGTTTGAGCTAGTGACAATGTCTATGGTATCTACTTATGCGGGTGAGCCTTTACATGTCCATGCGGAAGGATTACGAGGAACGGGTAAGACCACCATAATGAGAAGTTGCCGTGATATTTTGCCCAATATTACTAGAATAAAGGGCTGTATTTATAATTGTGACCCGGATAATCCGCATTGTCCACTGCACCGGGATATGAGCCTAGAAGAGATCGCAGCTCTGGGATCAGAAGAAATCCCTATGCCATTCTTAGAAATATCTCATTCAGCCAAGGTGGGTACGGTAGCAGGAAGTATTGATCTAGCCCGGCTTACAGATCCTAATAATCCTGCTGCTCAGCTCTTGCCAGGATTGATTCCTCAGGCCCACCGGGGCATTATATTCATAGACGAAATAAACCGCCTAGCTGATACTTCACCGGAAATTACAGATATTCTTCTGGATGTTATGGGCAATAAACCGGGACACCTGCAGATAGAAGAGGCCGGTCTGCCTACAGTGGATATTACGGTCAGTGTATCAGTATGGGCTGCATCCAATCCGGACGAAGATCCAGGGCCACTGGAAGAAATAAGAAGACAATTGTCGGACCGGTTTGATTTGGTATGTTATATGGGAAGACCTGATTCGGTGGATGTGCTGGCTAATATGCTGGAGGAAAACTCTCATCGGCAGAAGATACGTAATGCTATGAAGAAAAGCAGCAATGTATATGATTATAGTAAGAATGATAAATACCGGGAGGAGATAATCATATGGGCACAAAAGTACAGTCAAACCGATATGCCAGATTTTCTCCGTAATTTTATTGCCCGGCTTTACATTAAACACAACCTGGAGAGCATTAGAGCCATTGAGGCCATGCAACAAGGTGCCATATTGCATAGTCTAATTAAGAACCGGGACAAGGTAATGATTACTGATGTTACAAGAATATTGCCTTTAGCTCTTAAACATCGGGTGGATGGAGATACCCTGGTCAAACTCATAAACGATGTAGAAAGCCGGGGGGCCAGAGAAGGTATTTTAAGCTTTAAGAACAAAAAGAATAAGCGGGATGAAGATGACGAGTATTTTCAGCAAAATGCACGTGCATTAAAGGATATGAGCAGAAGTGAGCTGGTAAATACTGAAAAAGATCTAACACCTACTCATGGGTAAAGGTGGTGAAATAGATGCTGGGTGAACGTACCAACGTAGATAAAGCAGCTTCGGTGGGTAATTATCTGAACCTGTATTTTGGTCAGGGCCAGGGTGTCAGGCTGGGAGAAAGCACTGTAGCCAGTTCCAAGGTTCATGCCCGAATGCCGGAAAAAAGGATAAAGGGGCAGCTAAAAATCCTGGTTAACCGTGATGCGGGCAAGGTGTTCCTGGATTTTGTTGAGGAAGGCCGCGTGATACATATAGATGTATATCATCGGCCTGGCAAGATTGATCCCAGGGATGTGGCCCGAGCCATATATTCCGCCATAGATGGCCATTTTATGGATAAGGACCCTCAGCTTCAGTATGCCGAAGATGAGCGTTTTAACTTGGTAATTGCTTATGCCAGCAAGATATATATCACCACCAATCAGGGTAAAGGGACTCTTTATAATTTACTTCAGGATGAAGTTGAGCATTTGCTTGACTACGAAGAAGGTTGGGATCATGTCCATATCCTAGCCCAACTGGAGCGAGAGGACTATTATCTAGTCTATATTATTGCCGAGATAGTTGAGCAGGTAGTTCTGGAAAGCGACATAAAGCTGGCCAAGGTACGCAACATTATCCACGGTAATGAAAAACAGGCTCAGGACAGTTATGCAGGATACATTAAGTTGCCCTGGAAGCACTTGAAGGGACAACAAGCCCGTCATTTGCCGGACAAAGAGAATGTAAACCAGTTAATTATCAAACTGGCCGAGAAATTTGGTGGAGTAGAAGAGATACAGGAGTTTATGGAAAACTATTCCACTAATATATTTAAACGCAAAGGTATTCAGCAGCAGATGAAAAAATGGGGAGATATTGAACACGATATAGAGCAGTTGGAAGATCTCGGTATATTGAAAGATACGCCTTTTGGCAAGGTTCTTACCAGTAAAGGCTTAAAACTCAAAGAATTTGTAATAAACCATAAGTGTGAACTGGAAACTGAAATTAGGCGTAATACCAGAAGGCTACCTGCAGGGGGTGGTGGGCGCTTTAAGAAACTTGGCCAAATAGACCGGAAAACATCCAAGGTTGAATACACCAATCGCAATAAAACCATCAATAATCCAGACCAGAACTGGTCAGGGGACTTAGCAGTACCAGAAACGGTAATTCAAGCCTTAAAAAACAGCTACCTGCGAGGCGACGATCACTTCTCCATAAAAAAGCAGGATTTGCATTATTATGAGAAAAAAAGCTATGTGCCGGTAGATATATGCCTATTAATTGATGCCAGCGGCAGTATGGCTGGAGATAAACGACAGGCGGCTTGCTTTTTGGCAGAGCACCTGTTATTAACAGGAAAAGAAAAAGTGGCAGTAGTTACTTTTCAGGAACGAGGAAGCAATGTGGTAGTACCCTTTACTCGTAAGCAACTGGTATTAAAGCAGGGCTTGGCTACCATTAATCCGGCCGGTCTTACTCCAATGGCGGATGGTATTGTAAGTGCAGTCAATCTAATTAAGAACAGCAAAGTTCGCAATCCCATGCTGGTATTGATAACCGATGGGATTCCCAATATTCCCCTATGGACTTTGGATGCCAAAGCGGATGCCTTGGAAGCTGCTACCTTAATAAGCAAAGAGAAGATACGTTTTATCTGCATAGGAGTAGAAGCTCATCGATTTTATCTAGAAAAACTGGCTGAAAAAGCAGACGGAGTAGTTTATTTAGTGGATGATTTGAATAAAGATAATCTTATCAACATAGTCAGAATGGAGAAACAAAGCACTAGCGACAACAAACTGGCATGATGTCGAATTAATTCAATTGACAATATTCGATAATTTCGGCTAAAATTTTAGTAGAGTTAGAGCGGTTATAATAGTCACAGAAATCTTCGCAGCAATATTCTTGTTTAAATAACTCCTCCTTCATGTTGAGCACTCGTACCGGGTGCTCTCTTTTCTTTTCTTTTTTGTCATAAAACTTAAACTGCCTTCGTATCTTAGTAAAGAAACTAAGAAAGGAGGTTGGATAATTATGGATAAAAAAATAGTGATTATCGCGGCCATTATACTAGTTGCTATCTGCTTGCTGGCTGGAGGATGTTCTACTTTTACCGGAGACAGCAGCTTAAAAGCCTGGAAAGAGCTACTAAGTCTGGCTCCAGAAACAGAAACTGCCAGCAGCGACAAGCAGGGCACCAGTCTGGAGGATTTACTATTGGACAAGCAGACAGAAGGGCAGGATATGGTGGAAGAATATATAGAGGTTTCTCTCTATTTTGCTGATGGGGCTGGAAGCCTGGTAGCTGAAGATAGGCAGATAGTTAAAACTGAAGGAATCGCTCGCCGAACCCTACAGGAATTATTAAAGGGTCCCGAAAATACCCAGTACAAAAATCTTTTCCCCCCGGGCAGCCAGCTACTGGACATTAATATCAAAGAGGATGGTTGGTGTATTGTAGACTTGAGTGCACAGGTACGGCAGATTGCAAATGCTCAGGAGGAACAGCTACTGCTAAACTCGATAATAAAAACCTTAGGTCAATTTCCTACCATTAAGCTGGTCAGTATTTTGATAGACAGTCAAAGTGTAGATTCCCTGGCAGGATATATGGATCTGCCACAGACCATTGAGCTAATGAATCCAAAAGGTGAATGAGTAAGATTTTCCTCTAAAAGGAATAAAAACGGATAGTACTTATACTATCCGTTTTAGATTAAAATCCGCAAAGAAGCTCAGGTCACCCGCCATCATTAGTCTAACCTGTCTTGCGGTAAAACTCCCAGCAAAAAATCATCCTCTCTGGGAGACGAATGCAATACCTGGATTCAATTCAGTATCTGTATATTACATGGCGGTGTAACCACCATCTACGGTAATGACTGCACCAGTAACATAAGACGACAAGTCTGATGCTAACCAAAGGCTTGCCTGCCCTACCTCACTAGGCTGAGCAAATCTGCCCATCATACATAATTGTTTTGCATAAGTATTGGGATCAAAACCGAATTGTTTTAAAGCTCCCCTTAGCATAGGGGTATCGATTGCCCCTGGGGCAATAGCATTTACTCGGATACCATGGGGTGAATAGTCTATGGCTCCGGATTTAGTCAAACCGATAACCCCGAATTTGGCTGCAATATATATGGGGGTACGTGGTTGGGGGCGAATACCGCTAACAGATGAAATGTTTATGATAGATCCGCCTTTACCCTGTTGCATCATCTGTTGGAGTTCATACTTCATACATAAAGCTACCCCTTTTAAATCCACCGCTATCAAAGCATCAAATTCGTTTTCATCTAAATCAGCGATGGGTTTATCATCAGGAGTTCGGGCAGCATTGTTTACTGCTGCATCAAGGCGTCCATAGGTATCTACGGCAAAGTTAACCATTTTTTCTACATCTCGAGACTTAGATACATCCGCATAAACAAATGCTGCTTTTCCACCTTGATCACAAATGCGCTGAGTTGTCTTTCTCCCCAATTCATCATTAAAATCAGCTATAACTACCTCAGCCTTAGCGGAGGCAAATAATTCCGCAGTGGCAGCCCCCATGCCCATTGCTCCTCCGGTTATAATTGCTACTTTACCGTTTAGATCTATCAAAACAACACCTCTTTTCTTGTTATAATAATATCCTTTGCATAATGCCTTGATCCAATACATGAGACTTTGGTAAGATAGAGCCTTTGGAAACTATGTAATGATATATTCAAAGATTATAGGTAGTGCTGTAAAAGGTGCGATAGGGAATGATTCCTTTTTCTTAAAGAACTAGTAAGGTGTGAAAAATACGGAATTGTTCTATAAGCAAGATATGGACTAATACCAAAGGCTATAATTTGGAATAACATATCTGTAAGCATAGCTGAGGGCAAGTTTATATAGAATATATCTAACAAAAGTGTTAAATTAATTATTGGGTTCGATGCCAAAGTTTTTAATAAATAATAGTATTAGCTAATTTGGTACCTATAGCCGCAAAAAAGAGGTGTTAGTATTGGGAAATCAAAGCCCCATAGGTATTTTTGATTCTGGTGTAGGAGGACTTACGGTAGTTAAGTCTTTGCTGGAACTATTACCTGGGGAAAGTTTTATATATTTCGGTGATACTGCCAATGTGCCTTATGGGAGCAAAACTCGGGAACAGTTGATGAGCTATGCCATTAGTATTTTGAATTTTCTGAGAACCAAGGAGGTAAAAGCTGTAGTGGCGGCCTGTGGCACCCATTCTTCGCTAACTCTTCCCCAACTGGAGGGGCATTACCCTTTTCCTATGTTAGGGGTGGTTAAGGCAGGATCACGTTCCGCCATACAGGTGAGCAAGAATTCTAGAATTGGAGTGTTAGCCACTCAAGCTACAGTTAATAGCCAAGCTTATACTCAGGCCATCAAGGCCATTAATCCTGAATGTCAGGTTTTTGAAAGAGCCTGTCATCAATTTGTGCCTCTGATAGAAGGCGGTGTATTAAGTGGAGAAAAGATTAATCAATCGGTGAGGGAATATGTTGCTCCACTACTTGATAATCGAATAGATACTCTGGTCTTGGGCTGTACTCATTATCCATTTTTAACCCAGCCTATTAAAGAGTTTGTGGGAGCAGATGTAGAACTGGTTGATCCTTCTCGGGGAACTATAGAGGAACTGAGAGAACTATTAACTATGGATGATTTACTCGAGCAAAGCGGGCAAGAACCTTTACGCCAATTCTATGTTAGCGGCCACGATGAATCGTTTTTTAGGGTTGGTCGATTGCTCTTAGGTGATATGATTGGGAAAGTGAATAAGCTGGAAGGTTAGCATTAATTAAACTTGGAAGAGTGCAATATACCCTATAAGAGAAGGTGAATAAGGTGCGCTATATAAGCCATGATCATATTAGTCAAGCGGTTAAAATAGCAGTTATTAAAGCCAATATCCTGTTGCCTGATGATATACTGGCAGCATTGCAGTTGGCGGCAGAAAATGAAAGCAACAGCCGGGGGCGGATGTTTCTAAACATACTTCTGGAAAATGCCGCAATAGCCAAAAAAGAGAAAATGGCCCTGTGTCAGGACACGGGCATGGTTTCAGCCCATATTGAACTGGGGCAGGAAGTTAAGATAGTGGGGGGCAGTCTAGAAGGGGCAGTTAATACTGGAGTCAAGGCTGGATATGAGGAAGGCTTTTTTAGAAAGTCCATAGTTAAGGATCCTTTCATCAGAATCAATACCTCAGACAATACCCCAGCCATTATACATACTCGAATCGAAGAGGGAAAACATTTTCGAATCACTGTCTTGCCCAAAGGAGCTGGCAGCGAAAACATGGGGCAGTTGACTATGCTCAAACCATCCCAGGGAATAGAGGGGGTCAAAGACTTTATCCTCCAGGTAGTTAAAACCGCCGGAGCCAATGCATGCCCACCTCTGGTAGTGGGGGTTGGTATTGGGGGTAACTTGGATCAAGCAGCTTATTTGGGCAAACAAGCCTTGATGAGGCCTATTAATATACTCCACGAAAGTCCGGAAATAGCAGCTTTGGAAGAAGAAATGCTGCTTCGGATTAATGCTCTAGGTATTGGCCCCCAGGGTATGGGAGGGTCTACTACGGCCCTGGGCATAAATATTAATACCTTCCCCACTCATATTGCCTGTTTGCCGGTAGCAGTAGTTCTGGGGTGCCATTGTACTCGTCGGGCCAGCATTGAGCTATAGAGCCATAAGGAGAAGGCAATAATGAAAGTGTTAAGAGCTCCTTTGAATGGAGAAGATATATACAGCTTGAAAACAGGGGATCACGTGTTGTTGGAAGGAACCGTATATGCAGCCCGGGATGCTGCTCACAAGAATATGGTGGATACTATAAAGCAGGGCGGCCAACTACCTTTTGATGTGCAGGGACAGCTTATATACTATGTGGGTCCCTGTCCTGCGCCACCGGGAAAGGTTATTGGTTCGGCGGGTCCTACTACCAGTGGCAGGATGGACGCCTATGCTCCATACTTAATTGAACGGGGATTGAAAGCCATGATAGGCAAAGGCAACCGCAGCCCGGAAGTAATTGCAGCCATGAAAAAGCATAGGGCGGTATACTTGGCGGCCGTGGGTGGAGCTGGAGCCTACCTGGCGGCTAGAATCAAAAAAGTAGATACTATTGCTTATCTGGAGTTAGGGCCAGAGGCCTTGTTGAAGCTGGAGCTTGAGCAATTCCCCTGTATTGTTGCCATAGACTGCCAGGGCCATAACATTTATGATATAAGTAATGATTCCTGATAAAAGGGATTATTAAGCGGGAAAACCAAAGATAGGAGTGTAATATGACAAGAAGCACCAAACGTTCTAATAATGATATGCGCCCGGTGGTTATAATTCCTAGTTTTGTTAAGAATCCAGACGGATCGGTTTTAATGCAAACAGGAGATACCCGGGTCTTGTGTTCAGCCATGCTGGAAGAGAAGGTGCCGCCTTTTCAGAAAGGAAGCGGGAAGGGATGGATTACCGCAGAGTATTCCCTTTTGCCATCCTCTACCAATACTAGGACCACTCGGGAGTCCAGCCGGGGCAAAGTAAGCGGGAGAACATCAGAGATCCAAAGATTGATCGGACGGTCAATAAGATCGGTAGTAGACTTGGAAAAGCTGGGAGAGAGAACTATCTGGATAGATTGTGATGTAATCCAGGCGGATGGAGGAACCCGGACTGCATCTATTACCGGCAGTTTTGTGGCTCTGGCCTTGGCCTTGAAGAAGTACCAGGAGGCGGGTATTATTGATGAAATACCCTTAAGGGATTATGTGGCGGCAGTAAGTGTAGGAATAGTAGATGGAGAAAAACTATTGGATTTGGATTACATAGAAGATTCAGGGGCCGAAGTGGATATGAATGTGGTTATGACCGGTCGCGGAGAATTTGTGGAAATACAGGGAACGGCAGAGGGTAAGACTTTCAGCCGTCAAGACCTGGATGAACTGCTGGCTTTAGCTCAAAAAGGAATAGAAGAACTTATTGCCCTGCAAAGAAATATAATAGGAGAATAGTATGGCTAATAAACTCTTACTGGCCACCCGCAATAAGAAAAAGAAGCTTGAACTGCAAGAATTGCTGGATAATCCCGGGATCCAGGTTTTGACTCTGGAGGATATTGAACATATACCGGAAATAATCGAAGACGGATCCAGTTTTGAAGAAAACGCGGTCAAAAAAGCCAGGGAAACCGCAGCATTAAGCGGCTACACATGTTTGGCCGATGACTCTGGGCTGGTAGTCGATGCCCTGGAGGGCAAACCGGGAATCTACTCGGCTCGTTTTGCCGGAGAAGAAGCCACTGACCAAGAGAACAATGAAAAACTGCTGGATATGATGAAAAATATTAAGGTAGGCAGTCGAACGGCACGCTTTATTTGTGTTATAGCCATCAGCACCCCAGCTGGAGAATTAGAAAGCGTATGCGGAGTATGTGAGGGAAAAATTGCCCTGGCTCTGAGCGGCGGGGGAGGTTTCGGCTACGATCCCTTGTTTATTCCGGAAGGCTATGACCAGAGCTTTGGGGAATTACCGGCCAGGATCAAGAATACCATCAGCCATCGGGCCCATGCCTTAAAAAAATGCCAGCCCATCCTGGGCAGATTCCTGGGCTTATAAAAAATAGAGAAGAGGGACTATGAATGCGGATCGCTATTACTGGTGATACCCATGGCCGAATAGATGGGATAAGATGTCACTTGCAGCGATTAAAACCCGATTATTTAATCCATACCGGAGATTTCTATACCGATGGGAAGAGGCTAGCCAAGGGCTTGGGTATAAGCTTTACCGGGGTCAGGGGGAATTGCGACCCGGTTGTAAAAGGTAAAGCGGTAGAGGTATTGGATTTGGCCGACTATCGTTTCTGTATTCTGCATGGTCATCAACACAAGGTTAAACACACATTGAACCACATTTATTATCATGGATTGGAAATAGGAGCTCAGGTGGTGGTTTTTGGGCATACTCATATTCCCTCTTGTGAGTTACAGGAAGGAATCTGGCTGCTCAATCCCGGTAGTCCCAGCTTACCTCGTATAGGATCTCAGGGGAGCTTTATTGTGCTGGAAGCTGGGAATGGGGTTTTTAAACCTGAAGTGATGGGCTTGGAAATATAATGGATAGTTGCTTGTGGCCCTGGGGGGGGGTTAAAAAGTATTATCCTGAATATAGGAGGAAGAAGATGACTGGTGATATTACATCCAAGTTGTTAAAGGGGAAGCCCTTGGCAGATAGTATTCTGGCCGAGACTGCCAAAGGCCTGCAAAAGCTAAAGGAAAGGGGGATTTATCCCTGTTTATGTACCATTGAAGTAGGTGCCGACCCTGCCTCCAGATATTATTTGGAAAATCAAAGGCGTACCGCTGAAAAGGTAGGGCTTAAGTATGAATCCAGGCAGCTTAACGAGAATATTTCCCGGGAGGAAATGCTGGGAGTTATTGAAGAGATAAACCGGGACCCGGACATACATGGCTTGATAATAAATCTTCCTTTACCGAAACACCTTGCAGTTAGTGAGATGCAATGGAGTATAAGCAGTGCCAAGGATGTGGAAGGGGTTACTCCCCACAATATGGGGGCCATGTTTTTAGGGGCTCGGGGATTGAAACCCTGCACTGCTTTAGCCATTACGGAATTGATCAAATCAACCGGAGTAGACCTGAAAGGAAAGGAAGTTGCGGTTATAGGACGCAGCAACATAGTAGGAAAACCAGTGAGTATGCTGCTTTTGGCAGAAAACACTACGATAACTATTTGCCATTCTTTTACCTCCAGGACGGGAAAACTGGAATCACATGTGGCCAGGGCGGATATTGTAGTAGCGGCATTGGGAGTACCCGGATTTGTAAAAGGATCCTGGATCAAAGAGGGAGCCATTGTAATCGACGCTGGAATTAACGAGGAAAAAGGCAAAATGGTGGGGGACGTTGAATTCGAAGCAGCAGCAGCCCGAGCCAGCTATATAACTCCCGTTCCCGGCGGAGTAGGATCAGTTACTACTGCTCTGCTAATGAAGAACACGGTTGATGCAGTCTATATGCAACAACCCGGCTAGGGCCAGGGATGTTCTAATACCTGCTGAGGACCTCCCCCCAAGAGAGGTCCTTTTAATTTGAAAGTAATAGAGGAGCAGAAAGAGTGAGATTAGAAAAAATTGGTGGTCGAACCTATGCCATTCATTACCCTAGTTCAGTTGGCATATATGTACTGCCCAATCAGGAGTGCATATTGATTGATAGCGGTGCCAGTCAGGTATATGCTAGTCGGACCTTGAGAATTATTGAACAACAGGGGTGGAAGCTGCAAGCCATAATTAATACTCATTCGCATGGTGACCACTCTGGAGGCAATAAGTATCTGCAGGATAGTTCCGGCTGCAGGATATACACCTCCTCCCTGGAAGCAGCTTACCTTAACCACCCGGTCCTGGCTGCCTATTCTTTATATCATTCAGTGCCTATGCTGGAATTCAAGAATAAATACTACACGGTTCCTTCTGGCACCATTAATACAGTTATCCAAGGTGATGAGCTGGAGTTTCAGGGTGAAAAGATGCAAATACGGAAGCTGCCAGGGCATAGTCTAGGTCATATTGGGATAGAGACTCCTGATAAGGTATTATTTGCCGGCGATAGTTTGGTGGATAAAAAGATCATAGCCCAATCGGGCTTTTATCACCTGGAGGATATTGAAAGTCAGTTTAAGACTCTGGAAATATTAAAACAGAGCCAATTAATATACTTGTCTCATGGAGGGCTACTGGATAACGGGGAAGCTGTAATCCAAAGCAATCAGGAGCTTTTAAATAACAACCTGGACTTATTGGCAACTATAATCGGTAAAGGCTGTACCCGGGAGGAAATGGTGAGTAGATTGGCTGATAAGGGGGTAAAAGTTAATAAGAAGAACTACTTTCGTTTGCTAATTAGCACCTCAGCCTATGCCGCCTTCTTACACAATACGGGACGAGTGCAAATAGCTGTGCAGGAAGGGCGGCTGGTTTTTTATTGAAATCTCAAAGGGGCTAGTGGCAGACGTTGCTGGCATATAATCACGGTTTATCTCCACTAGGATAACAGGCGGAGTGTATCCCTTGTACCAGACGATCAAAGACTTTTTGTCGGTTAAGATACTGTTCCGGCAGCTGCCAGATATGCTTCCCGACCCGGGGAAGGTCGTAAATAGCGCTTCATTTAGGTATCATATCAGCTATTCTATCTTCTCCCCAGGAATCCATCAGATTGAACAGTACCTGGCTATTATGGCTCCATTCTTTAGTATTAATTATATTAGGAATGATGATATCTATGGCCGGCTGTCTGGATCTAACCCGGCTTATCTCCTGCTCCAAGGCCGGTATATCATGGGCATCATCTGCTCTCAAATCAGTACAGGCTGCTATAAGAGTAGCCTGATCTATAAGCTGCTTATATTGGATATAGTCTTCACTGGTATCTATTACTATACAGTCATAGGAGGCCAATCGGTCCAGCTCATAGGAATAATCAGAAATAAGGAGTAGATCAATTCCCATCTCAGGCCTTGGGTGCTGCACCCCCTGGCTATCCTGGGGCAGGTCAAACCATAGCCTTAATAAAGAAGGGTCACCGCATTCCAGCAGCAGGGTTTTGTATCCCAAGCGGGTTAAGCCCACCGCCAGATTAACCCCGATGGTGGTTTTGCCTTGGCGGGGATGAGGAGACAGCAGTAACAGTGATTTCACAATAAACACCTCCAGTTTATATATAGTGTAGGGGTAGCCAATTGGGGCAGCAGTCTAGGCTCAGGGACAGCTTCTTGAGCATAAGTATAAACGAACAAACACCATTTATTATAAGACCTTATTTATCCTAAGTTTATAGTCAGCTTCGTCCGATTTAAAAAAGCAGCAGGTGAACCTGCTGCTTGCAATTATACTAGAAGGATTACATCCCCGCTTGGGGGGCAAAGGATTAAATATCCCGGGTCCACAGGGAAGCCATTGCAGCACCGCCACCCACGCACAGGGATGCTCCGCCGGTTGTGGCTCCCAGTCTTTCCAATTCATGATAAAGGCTAACAATGATTCTCAAGCCGGTGCAGCCAACTGGATGGCCCAAGCCAATTCCGGATCCATTATTATTGACGTTGCCGGGTTTATCCAGTGTGCCGATATTTAACTCAATACCAGCTTCTTCCTTGATCATCCTGCCCACCCCGAGTACCTGAGCGGCAAAGGCTTCATTTATTTCCCAGTATTCCACCTGATCGAAGTTCATGCCGGCTTGTTTAAGCACTTTGGGGATAGCTCTAGCCGGACCCAGTCCCATAACCCTGGCTTCCACACCTTCGCAGCAAATATTGACTAGTTTCATCAGGGGCTTGATGCCTAGCTCTTCCGCTTTTTGCTTGGTCATAAATACCGCCGCAGCAGAAGCGTCATTTAAGCCGGAGGCATTAGCCGCTGTTACCACCCCACCCTTTTTGAAGGCAGGAGATAGGCGGGCCATGGCTTCCAAGCTGGCTCCCCGGATGGGATGTTCATCAGCATCAAATACAATTTCCTTTTTGCCCTTCTTAACACTTACGGGGACGATCTCCCGTTTAAAACGGCCTTCATCATTAGCTGCAACCGCCCGGGTATGGCTGATCAGTGCCAGTGCATCACATTCTTCCCGGTTGATACCATACTGTTCTGCAATATTCTCAGCAGTTACGCCCATGTGAACCCCGCCGGCCAGTTTGCAGACCAAACCGTCTGACAACATGGGATCCTGGAATTTGCCATCGCCCATCCTATAGCCCCACCGGCCATTCTGTACGATATAAGGTATATTGCTCATGCTCTCAGTACCAACTACAATAGCGATCTCGGTCTTGCCCAGCATCAGGTTGTGGGCGGCGATTTCTACTGCCCGCATGGCAGAGGCACAGTTTTGGTTGACCATGACCGCTGATGAGCGATCAGGCAGGCCGGATTCAATAGCTACTATACGAGCCGGACAGGAACCATTGCCATGATGCAGGCACATACCCAGAACCAGTTCATCGATCATAGACGCTTCGATACCAGCTCTTTTAACTGCCTCACTAGCAACCAGTTTGGATAGATCGTTAGCTTTTACTCCTTGCAAAGTTCCGCCATAATCACCTATAGGCGTTCTGCAAGCGCTAACCATTACCACTTCATTAATTGGCATAAAATAATCCCCCTTTTAACACATTTCCCCATACTACCTTAGCAACCATAACCACTCACAGATGATATTCTAGATCCATATTCTAAAATCCTGCCGCAAAAACACGATATACAACGATAGAGTAATATATATTGCAATAAACATATAATTCAGACAAATTGAACACTCATCTGTCAATAATAGACATTGACCTGGGAGAAAATGTTTGATTTGGGGATCGATAAGTCAATGCCAGCTTAATTAAGCTTTGTGGTATAATAATAGGGAAGTATCACCATATGAGGAGGAATCTTAATGGAAGAACTGTCAAAACAAGTCAAAAATGATCTGCTGCGAATGCTGATCTGGGCTTTAGTTTCAGTGGGCATAGCCGCAGCCATATATTACCTGCTTTGGTAAGGCTGAGCAGGAGGTATGAGATAGATTAAAACCCCGATAAATTATTATCGGGGTTTTATTAACTATATAGTGCGGGTTACTATGGAATTACCGCCAGCTGGGCAGGTATCAGTAGGGAACTTATGCTACAGATTTTCGTAGTCTAGCAGGGATAATACTGCTGGACGAGAACAGCTGGACTGTAAGTGGCAGATCTTCATGCTCTAGTTATGACATTCATGATCATGCTCTTCATGGGAACAGGTTTCATTGCTAGCCTGCAGAGTATTAGTTAAATAAGCTGCCAGGATCTGATCTACACTGCCAGCCAGGCCGGTAATAGTTTGAATATTGTTTTCAGAGAATAAGTCTCGGGCCCGCTGTCCCATGCCTCCAGCAATAACTACGTGAACTCCCTGCTGATGCAAAAATGGCGGCAGTACTCCGGGAGCATGCCCCGGGTTCTGTAAAACCGTTTGACTAATGACTTTATTGTCCTCTAAATCGTATATAACGAAGTTATCACAGTGCCCGAAATGCTGGGCAGCTTCATCGCCAGTTCTAGCTATGGCTAATCTCATACCTTTCACTCCTTATAAATTATCTAATTCATCAATTTTTCCTGACTCCAAGTTTATATTATAGAAATAATGGGCATATGTCAACAAGCTTAAGGAGAACACTTAATTTTCGTGTTTATTATCATACTATCATAGCCATAATAGTTAATAGATAGTAGACTTGATTGACAATATAAACAATAATATGTTATTTTTCGCATAGGGTTAATAATTTATGCTATGCTGATAATACAAAAAAGAATATATGTATCGAGACAAATGCTGGGTCAAATTAAGGAGGGATTAATATGTCAAATATCAAAGATATTAACAGCAGCAATTTCGATAAAGAAGTATTAAAATCTGAACTGCCGGTACTTATTGATTTTTGGGCGCCCTGGTGTGGACCCTGTAGGATGGTGAGCCCGGTGGTAGAAAACCTGGCCGAGGATAACCAGGGAAAAATAAGGGTAGCTAAAATTAATGTAGACGAAAATCAGGCTCTGGCCCTGCAATATGGAATAAGGTCTATTCCTACCCTGTCCTTTTTCAAGGGTGGGGAAGAAGTCAAAAGAATAGTAGGAGCTCAGGGCAAAGCTCAATTGCAAAAAGTAATAGAAGAAGTAATTGGATAGACTATTGCTATATAGGTTTCGTACATTATATCCCGGCAGAGTAACTCGGTCGGGATATTTTTATTTATCAGATTCTTCTTCCTCCAGGGTACAATAGTAAGTATCGCCTTCCTGTAGTATGTATTCACAGCCATGACAATCGTTACCCATTACCGGCATGTGCCTTAAAAGACAAAAAATAAAATTACCCATGATAATTTCGCTTTTCATATTAATATTCCTGACCTCTCTTAATACTATTTCTATTTACTTCTGCTCTGAATTAATTTTTTCATAAACTCTTGGATTTTTACTTCATAGCCTTCTGATCCGGCCTGATAAAAAACTGTACCTGCCATATTTTCCGGAAGGTATTGCTGGTTTATATAGCCCCCGTAATTATGGGGATATTTATAAGCAACTCCTTTTTGCATCAGCTTTTTGGAATGGGGATGAGAAGAATCGGCAATAGCTAAAGGAACCTTGATCTGTTTAGATTTCCTTACCGCTGTCAAAGCCTTTTCGATGGCGGTAAGACTGCTATTGCTTTTTGGGGCCGTAGCCAGGTAAATGGCAACTTGGGCAAGGGGTATTCTGGCTTCCGGCATACCTATAAATTGGACTGCCTGGGCAGCAGCAGCAGCCAGTTTCAAGGCCTCCGGGTCAGCCAATCCGATATCCTCAGCCGCATGAATGACCAGCCGCCGAGCTATAAACATGGGATCTTCCCCTCCCTCCAGCATTACCGCCAGCCAGAATACAGCAGCATCCGGATCTGAACCCCGAATGCTTTTGATAAAAGCGGAAATACTGTCATAATGCGCATCTCCCAGGCGGTCATATTTTATCAGGGGACGGGATAGTACCTTTTCCAGCAACTCCAAATCAACGATTAAAGGTTCGTCTTTATATGAATAAGTATTTGCTATCGTTTCTATTATATTGAGAGCCATACGGGCATCCCCTTTACAAAAGGAAGCAATAGCTGAAATTCCTTCTGGGGAAATAGAAATATTTTGAAGGCCCAAACCCTGTTCTTGATCCTGAAGGACTTGTTGAATTATTCGGTTCAGATCTTCCTCCTGCAGAGGCTCCAGAATATATAGCTTAAGCCGAGAGAGTAATGCGTTATTAAGCTCAAATAGAGGATTTTCAGTAGTTGCTCCAATGAGCAGTAGAGTACCATCTTCCACAAACGGAAGCAAAACATCCTGCTGACTTTTGTTAAAACGGTGAATTTCATCCACGAATAATATGGTCTTCTGCTGATAATACTTTAATTTTTGAGCTGCATCCGCCGCAATTTTACGAATATCATTGACGCCTGCAGTAACTGCCAGTATGGATTCAAAATGGGCCCGAGTCATATGGGCAATAATACCAGCAATCGTGGTTTTGCCAGTGCCAGGGGGACCAAATAGAATCAAGGAATGTAACTGGTCTTTATCTATTAATTGACGCAAAGGGGCAGAGGGGGCCAAAAGATGATCCTGGCCCACTACCTGGTCCAGGGTGCGAGGACGCATTCTATAAGCCAGAGGCGCTGCCACCTGTTTTCCCCGGTCAAATAAATCCATCTTGCTGCCTCCCTAAAGAACAATAATAACTGCCGTTATTATAAAACAAAAGTGGACCAACTCACAAGCAAACAAGAGGACGTGAAACACGGGGACGTTCTTTCTTGTTTTGGGTGATTTATTAATGTTACAATGACCGTTAAAGGGGGTCTGTACGGTGAAGGTGGCAGTATTGATGAGCGGGGGAATTGACAGTACCATGGCCGCCCTGCTGCTTAAAGAGCAGGGTTATCATATTAGCGGTTTAACCATGTTAAACTGGGATACCGGTGCTGCCCAGGCAGCAGCCCAAACAGCCCGTTATCTGGGTATAGCTCATGAGGTAGTGGATTTACAAGAGGTTTTTTACCATCAAGTCATAGAGTACTTTTATCGCAGCTATGAGCAGGGGCTAACCCCTAATCCATGCGTTGAGTGTAATCGGCATATTAAATTCGGAGCTCTACTGGACTATGCCCTGGAAAAAGGTTTCGATCAGGTGGCTACTGGACACTACGCCCGGATAGAATGGGATAAGAATCGGAATCGCTGCCTGCTCAAAAAAGGTGTGGATCCCCGTAAGGACCAGAGTTATTTTCTGTATGGACTCAAGCAGGAACAACTGAAGCGCAGCCTGTTCCCTCTGGGTGAGCTGAAAAAGCAAGAGGTGGTGGCAATGGCCAGGGACTTGGGTGTACAGGGGATAGATAAAGGGGAGAGCCAGGAAATATGCTTTATAAAAGAGGATTATCGGGATTTTATTAAAGATCAGGTAGAATACCAGCCCGGCGATGTGGTGGACCCGGGGGGAAGGGTTCTGGGCCGGCATCGGGGACTTCCTTTTTATACCATTGGCCAACGCCGGGGATTGGGAATAAGCGCTGGTCGGCCTATATATGTATTGGATTTGGATACCCGGACCAACCGGCTGCTGGTGGGGGAGGAGAGATATCTATATCAGGACCTGGTCTTGATCGGGCAGAATAATTTAATCTACCTGGATGATATTCAGCAGCCTATAACGGTGGAGGCTAAGATTAGGTATGCCCATGCCGCTGCACCTGCTGGTCTGGAAAGGGTTGGAGGAGAAAATGATCGGCTGAGGCTAGTGTTTGGACAAGGGCAGCGAGCTATTACTCCCGGCCAATCAGCGGTTTTCTATAAGGGTGATTATGTTCTGGGTGGAGGAATAATACTGGCTACAGCCAACAGGGGAGCTGATATTCCCACGGTTCCCTCGGTCTAAGAAAAGTAGATGACCCTAAGGGATTTAGGTTCACACGAAAATGGTTTATCCGCCGAAAAATTGGTAATCATTTAGGGCGACCACAGGTCGCCCCTACAGACTCGCACCGTTAATATGGATCTCAGGCGGGCATATGTAGGGGCGGTCTTTGACCGCCCGTTTCGGGTATAGACACAGATTTTTCTACTCGCTTGTGTTTTCTAATCATAGAGGTTGACAAGAAAAATAAGGTACTGGCTTAAGCTCCAATAACGGGGTGAGGTCCAAGAGGTCAGGCTCTTTACGAGTCCTGACCTCTTTATTATTAGCGATAACGCATGATTTTTGGGGTCTGGGAAACAATAACTATAGTATGAAGGGAGAAATGAGAATGAAACTGCGTCATATTAAGCAGATGCCAGTATTTGTTGAGAATAGCGCTGAAGTGGCGGGTAAGGTTATCAAGGCTGTAATTGGAGATGACTTCCAACTAAGCTATATAGTGATAGAAAGGGAAGGAAATCCGCCGGGCATGATATTGAGCCAAGACCTGTACCTGGGTGAAGAGATGTTGTGGATTAGAGACCTGGATTGTATTAAATCCTATCTGCATGGGGAAGAATTATCAATATATGAAAAAAAGCTGGGTGACATGGTGTTCGATGACAAGGGGCGTGAATTAGGCAGCATCAGTGACTTTATACTCTCATCCCCGGAAAAAAAAGTGGCCGGGGTAGAAGTGTTTTCCGGAGCCATTGGAGACTTGCTACATGGACGCAAGGAACTGGGGTTGGAAGAGATTTGCTGGACCAGTACTGAAAGTGCAATAGTTGATAGCGAAGGGAGATAAAACAGGTGGTGAATAAGTGTCCGGTTTGTGGAGGCTTACAGGTGGGGAAAGTAGGGAGTGATCAGTATTATTGCTGGAATTGCTACTTGGAATTCAATTATCATAAGGGACGACTAAATCTTTATGAAGTAGCCGAAGACGGTTCCCTATTAGCAGTAGAAGAATCTTCCCAGATATTGTAGTAGCTTGGAGGTGATATCATTGAAGGATATGTTTAGCGCCGTATTATTAGGAGCAGTAGTCGGAGCAGCTGCAACCATGTTTTATCTTAATAATGAAAAAGAATTATGCAGTGCAGGTCGTAACTTTAGGGAAAATGGAAAACAGGCTATTAACTTCTTGAACAACCTGGGCCAGGATATTGAGGAATCGGTGAAGAGGAAGAGTTGAACTTGAAGACAGAATTCAGCCACTGGCATCGTTATCTGCTTTTCATCGGGGTGGCTATAGCTGCCTCTTATTTTTTGTACCTCTTGCAGGAGGTAATGCTAACCTTTGCCTGGGGAGGGATTTTAGCCTACTTGCTATACCACCCGGTAGGCTTTTTACAGAAACAGGGGTTAAAACGCCTGTATTCTATATTGGCCCTATATCTGATAGTATTGATTGCTTTGGGATTCATTTTATACTGGGGGGTACCGGGTTTAATCAATGAAGCTGGACATCTGCTGGAAATGTACCCTCAGATGGAAGCTAAGGCGGAACAAATTGCAGAAGAAATAGATGGTTATAATAAACCACCCCAGATTGACAAAATGATTGACTCCAATATTAATAAAATTGAGTCCACCGTATATAATGGCTTGGAAAAGTTCATTGAAGGTATCTATAGTTTTTTTAACAAGATATTTATCCTGATCCTGTCTCCTATCTTAGCCTTCTACATCCTAATGGATTGGGAAAAAATCCGGGAATGGCTGCTTAACCTGTTTTCTCCTTCCTTTCGCCGAGAAGTACGGGCTCTAATGGTAGATATGGACCGGGTGTTAATAGAGGGGCTAAAGGGAAGTGTTTTAATAGCCGCAGTAGTAGGGACTCTGGTGGGATTATCAGCATTGATTCTGGGGGTGAAACTTCCCCTGGTCATTGGACTACTAGCCGGGGTAACCAATCTGATTCCCTACTTTGGTGCGTTAATAGGAGCTATACCTGCAGTTGTAATCGCTTACTCCGAATCCTGGCGCTTGGCCTTATATCAGACTATTGCCATAGTGGTCATACAGCAGATTGAAAGCAATATTATTACCCCCCGTATATTGGGAGGCAAACTGGGGTTGCATCCTCTGTTTATCATTTTTGCTCTGCTGGCTGGAGGCAATCTTTATGGTATATGGGGGATATTGTTTGCGGTCCCAGTTGCTGCTATGATTAAGGTAACCGTTGCCTGGCTTTACTTACGTTATGCATCTTAACAGAAATTGCGAAAATACTGGCTAAAAAGTTGACACCAGTGTTTTTATACCAGAAAATAGATAAGAAAAAGTATCGCAGGGAAAAAGAGGAGGCCTGGTCGTGAGAAATAGTGCAGATATAAGGAAAGCATTCCTAGATTATTTCGAGAACAAGGGGCATACCGTTATATCTAGTTCTTCACTGGTTCCAGTGAATGATCCTACTTTGTTATTTACCAATGCTGGCATGAACCAGTTTAAGGATGTTTTTTTAGGTATAGATAAACGCAGCTATAGCAGGGCGTCAACGTCCCAAAAATGCGTGCGGGCAGGGGGAAAGCATAACGACTTGGATACCGTGGGAAGGACTGCGCGACACCATACATTTTTCGAGATGCTGGGTAATTTCTCCTTTGGAGACTATTTTAAACGTGAAGCTATCCAATATGCTTGGGAATTCCTGACCGAGTTAGCCGGACTGCCCAAGGAACGGCTCTGGATAACCGTATTCAGGGATGATGATGAGGCGGAAATACTCTGGCAGGAAGTAGCCAAAGTTGCACCCGAACGGATACTGCGTATGGATGAGAAAGATAATTTTTGGGCTATGGGTGACACCGGCCCCTGTGGCCCATGCAGTGAAATACATTATGACCGGGGTGAGGAATATGCCTGTAATAAAGCTGAGTGTGCCCTGGGGGTATGTGACTGTGACCGGTGGCTGGAAGTATGGAACCTGGTCTTCATGCAGTACAATCGAGATGAAGAAGGCAATCTAACCCCGCTTCCCCGTCCCAGTATTGATACCGGAATGGGCTTGGAAAGATTGACTTCCCTACTGCAGGGGGTTAACAGTAATTTTGATACCGATTTGTTTGTGCCCATTATTAAGAGCATAGAGAAGATGACCGGACTTAAATATGATCGGGGAGAAAAGGGATTTCCCTTCAGGGTTATAGCTGATCACAGCCGGGCCTGTACTTTTCTTATCAGTGACGGAGTACTACCTAGCAACGATGGGCGGGGATATGTTTTGAGGCGTATACTCAGGCGGGCGGTCAGGTTTGGGCGTTCCCTCGGTATACAAGAAGCATTCCTGTATAAAAACGTAGACGTAGTAGTTAGTTTAATGGAGGATGCCTATCCGGAACTAAAAGAGAAAAAAAGCTTTGTTAAAGAAGTGATCAAGATGGAAGAAGATCGCTTTCTGTTAACCCTTAATGAAGGATTGAAGAAAGTAGAAGAAATAATTGCCGGGGTAAAAGATGAGGGCAGTAATATGATCCCGGGTGCGGAAGCATTTATGCTCTACGATACTTACGGTTTTCCCTTAGACCTGACCGAGGATATGGCAGAGGAGAATCGCCTGCTGGTTGATACGGAAGGGTTTAACCGGATGATGGAAGAACAACGGGAAAGAGCGCGTCAGGCCAATAAATCTACCGGAGCTTTTGCCCAGGAGCTTATTATATCGGAACTAATGCAAGGGTTAAATGCTGGCTCCACAATTTTTACCGGCTATGAAAATACTCAGGACCAGTCCTGGATTACTGCCATAATAAAGGATGATGCTTTGATAAATGAGGCTTTGGATGAAAAGGTGTTAATAGTAACTGCCAGCACTCCTTTCTACGCTGAAAGCGGAGGACAGGTGGCAGATACCGGTGTAATATTAGGTAGCCAGGGCCAGATGCTGGTGGATAATGTACAAAAAGTAGGGTGCAGTATTGTACATGAAGGGAAAGTTGAGGGTATACTGAAGAGCGGTGAAACTGTTAGCCTGCAGGTTAATGAAGCTCAAAGAATGGATACCGCTCGTAATCACACGGCTACTCATCTGCTGCATAAGGCTTTAAGACAAGTATTGGGAGAACATGCCCAACAAAAAGGTTCCCTGGTGGATCCTGCTCGCTTACGCTTTGATTTTTCACATCTGGCTTCTTTATCAGAAGATGAACTGCTGCGAATAGAAGACTTGGTAAACCAATACATATTGGAAGTACACCCCATTAATACTCAGGTCACCGGATTGGAAGACGCCCGTGAATTTGGAGCTATAGCTTTATTTGGAGAAAAATATGATGAACAGGTGCGGGTAGTAGAAGTGGATGGAGTAAGCATGGAATTGTGCGGCGGAACTCATGTGAAAAACACCGGACAGATAGGCAGCTTTAAAATACTATCCGAGGGCAGTGTGGGATCTGGTCTGCGCCGGATAGAAGCCCTTACTGGTCGGGGAGTCCGGGAGTATTTTAACGGAGTGGAGAGGACCTTGAAAACAGCCGCTGCCGCCCTAAAAGTGGCTCCAGCAGAGGTGGGCCATAAAATAGACGGTATTCAGCATACGGTAAAAGAACAGGAAAAAGAGATTGAGAAACTGAAAAGCAAATTATCCCGCGCCTCTAGTGAGGAATTAATTACCAAGGCTTATGATTTGAAGGGCAGCAAGGTATTGATTGAAATGGTGGAGGCCCAGGATCCAAGTATATTAAGGCAAAATGCCGAAATGCTCAAGGACCAATTAGGCAGTGGAATAGTACTCCTAGCTTCAGTGAGTCAGAATAAGGTTTCGCTAGTATCCTTTGTAAGCAAGGATCTGGTGGATCGCGGCCTGCATGCGGGTAATATAGTGGGTGCCGCAGCCAAAATTGCCGGCGGGGGCGGCGGTGGACGTCCGGATATGGCTCAGGCAGGAGCCAGGGATCAAAGCAAACTGGGTGAAGCTCTGGCTGCAGCCCGGGAAATGGTAGAAAAAATACTGGCTTAAACAAAGGGATTTCCACTGTGGATGTAGAATTTGGATTAAGAGGAGGTGTGGTATGTGACTCATGGAATGGAAGAGACCGTTAGCTTTAAAAGAGAACGGGAAAGCAAAGAGCGTATCAAGGAGATTCTGCAGTCGGTGTATAAAGCGCTGGAGGAGAAAGGGTATAATCCAGTAAACCAACTGGTAGGGTACATGATTTCAGGCGATCCGGCTTATATTACGAGTCATAATGATGCCCGCAGCCTTATCTGCAAAGTTGATAGGGATGAAATCATAGAAGTGCTGGTTAGAGAGTATCTAATCAAAGAATAAATTCATCAACCTAATCCCCATGCTAAGCATGGGGATTTTATATTTATAGTATAGGGAGTACTTTTTATGAGAATAATGGGCTTAGATGTAGGAGAAAAGAGAATAGGAATTGCCCTCAGCGACCCCTTGAAAATAATAGCTGGTGGACACTCGGTCTTGGAACGCAGTTCTCTGGGACAAGATCTGGAACATATAAAACAGCTATGCTTGAATAATGAAGTGGGATTAATTGTTCTGGGACTGCCCATCAATATGAACGGCACTATAGGTCCAAAAGCTTTGGAAATCCAGAAATTTGCTCAAGAGCTGGAAGAATATACAGGCATTAACATTACCTTTAGGGATGAAAGGTTATCCACCGTAGCTGCCGAGAGAGTGCTTTTACAGGCGGATATGTCTCGCTCTAAACGGAAAAAGGTTATTGATAAACTGGCTGCAGTAAATATACTGCAAAACTATCTGGATGGGGCCAGACAGTAAAAATTTAACTCTATATGAAAAAGTTATTTGACAAATTAATAGTCAGAATATAGAATTGCTGTAGCTGAAGGAAGAGGTGAAAATATGAGCGACGAAGAACTTTTTGAGGAAGAATACCCTGTGCTGGTACTGGTCGACGAAGAAGGAACTGAGATGGAGTTTGAGCTGATTGCTGAACTGGATATTCAGGAGTCCAAGTACCGAGTTCTGTTACCATTGGACGAGTTCTTTTTTGAAGAAGATGAGGACGATGCCGAAGGAGAACTGGAAGGCGGAGGAGTAGTAATATTCAAAGTCATGTATGACGATGAAGGAAATGAGTATCTTGCTGACATAGATGACGATGAAGAATGGGAAATGGTCGCTGATGTATGGCAGGAGCTGGCTGAAAACGAGGAAATATAAATATAGTCACGAGAGTTGAAAAAGGTAGTATTCTCTACTTTTATGGAGAATGCTATCCTTTTTGTTTTTAAAATTGCCAACAATAGGGTACAATTAATGAGGCAGATAATACAATATACATATTATAGTTTATAAAAATTAGTTAGTTTTGGGGGATGGCTTTGTTCAAAGGGATAAGGAGAATTTATTTTGTTGCTTTGGCGCTGCTACTTGTTGTTGTATTGGGTATTATGGGATACTTTTACCAGCAGTTCTATCTCTCCGATCGTTTTTTGCCGGGAGTAAGAGTAGCAGGCATAAGCATTGAGGGATGCAGCCAGACAGAAGCCGAAGAACTTATAGAGGAGTTCCTTAATGGAGCTTATGCTACACCGGTAGTCTTTTCTGCAGGTGATTATATCTATAGTACTATCCTAGGTGATATTTCCCAAGAGGTAGATCTAGAACAGCTGCTGAAAGAGGTAAAGCAAAAGGAAAGAAAACGGGGTCTAATTTCCAAGCTAAGCAACCTCAAGGGTAAGCGCCATTATGATTACGCAGCTCCCATAAGCTATGACCAGGCCCACAAAGAAACCTTGGTTACTACCTGGAATGGGATATTGGGCCAGCAAGCAGTAGATGCCAAACTGGATATGGATCCAGCCCAGGGTCTGGTTATAGTGCCTGAAAAACCAGGTCAGATGGTAGATGTTCAGGCTACTTTTGAGCAATTGCCCCAGCAATGGGAGGCTTTAGAACCAATAAAGGTTCCAATAGTAATGGCGGATCAAAGGCCGGAAGTTGTAGCCAAGGATTTGGAATACATGGGTGAGTTGTCTTCTTTTATTACCTGGTATAGAGTAGCAGAAGTGGATAGAACTCATAATCTGACTCAAGCCGCCCAGGCCATAAATAGTCATGTTTTAAGACCAGGAAAAGAATTTTCATTTAATAGCACTGTGGGTCCCCGTACCCTTAGCACTGGATTCAGAGATGCCCCGATAATTGTAGGTAATACACTGGAACCCGGTCTGGGAGGAGGCATATGCCAGGTCTCTTCCACTCTTTATAACGCTTGCCTTCTGGCTGGATTGGAAATAGTAGAAAGACACAACCACGGCCTGGCAGTATCCTATGTGCCCCTGGGGCTGGATGCTACAGTAGCTTATGGCATTTTCGATTATCGCTTTCGGAACAATACGGACCACCCCGTATACATTAGATCCCTGGCCGGAGGAGGCAAACTTACGGTTAATATCTACGGACATATGGAATACAAGCAGAACATAAAGACCAGTCATATAGTAGATGAGATAATACCTTTTGCATATAGGGATGAAATAGACCTGAGCCTAAAACCCGGGGAGAGTAGAGTGGAGCATAGGGGATTTACCGGCTATATAGTAAGGTCTTTTCGTTCTTATTATGATGGGGCAGGAAAAGTTATAAAAAGCGAATTGCTGGCTAAGGATCGGTATAAACCATTTGATGAAATTACCTATGTTGGTCCTCCAGGTCCCAGCGATATCGAAGATACCATTACCCCGACTCCGGAAGAAACTGATATTCCAGAGGACATTCCTCCTAGCGTTGAAGAAAATGATATTCCAGAGGACATTCCTCCTAGCGTTGAGGAAACCACTGATCCGGTTGAAAACGGAGAAGATACGGAAAACCAAGACCAGCAGACGGAACCTGAACCCATAGAAGAGCAGCCAGGGCAATAAGAACCTGATCATCCCCAACTTCCTGGACTTAGAGAAAGGGTAATGAAGTGAGTGAGTTAAAGCCGATGATAAAAGCTAAAAGCACCCTCCGGTTTATGCTCTTTATAATAGTATTGTTGATGGTAAGTGGGCTGGCCGGGTATGGGATATTAATAATGCAACTGAAACCGGTAAATTCTGACGCGAACAGCTATGTAGATATTAGGATAGCTGAAAACACTACCGCCACTCAGGTAGCCCAGCTTCTGCACAGTCAGCAGCTTATCCGGAACAGTGATTTGTTCCTGGCCTATTGTCGCCATAAAGGTTTGGACAGCAGGTTGAAAGCGGGACATTATCAATTAAGCCCCAGCCAATCCCTGCCTGAAATAGCCGCAGCCATTGCTGCGGGAAAAGTAGTGACCATATCTTTCACTATTCCCGAAGGATTTACCGTTGAAAAGACAGGTCGTGTTTTGGAAGACCGAGGAATATGCACCTGGGCTGAGTGGCAAAATGCCATTAACGCTACTTATGAGTACCCATTTCTCCAAGAGGCTAACCCGGGTGAGGGAAAACCTTATCTGGAGGGATTTCTGTTTCCGGATACCTATGTAATAGCGGAAGACACCAGTGCGGTTGAAATAGTTCAAGCCATGTTAGACAAATTCAGTAAAATATGGGAAGAACATGAACGAGAGGCTATAGAGCAAGGAATAACGGTCTACGATACACTTATTATAGCTTCCATGATTGAAAGGGAAGCTATGGTGGACAGCGAGAGAGAAATTATATCTGGAGTAATAAAGAACCGTATGGAAAGAAACATGCTCTTACAGATTGATGCCACTGTTTTATATAGTCTGGGTAAGGATGAAAAAGACATAGTATATTATGAAGACCTGGAAATAGATTCCCCGTACAATACCTACAAGTATGCGGGACTGCCCCTGGCCCCCATTGCCTGTCCTGGACAGGCCGCTATCCATGCTGCTTTAAATCCCCAGCAACATGATTATCTTTATTATGTATCCCGTGGGGATGGGAGCCACCATTTTAGCAAAACCTACAGTGAACATTTACAGGCTAAAGCCCAATACATAAACTAATAACAGATGGGATGCATCCCGTTAGCTTCAGTTTGCCTTTAATTATTTATTCAAGGAGGATCTGCTTATGAAAAGTCCGGAATTGGTGTTGCCGGCAGGAGATCTGGAAAAGCTCAAAACCGGCTGTTTATTTGGAGCAGATGCCGTCTACCTGGGCGGCCAGGAATATAGTCTGCGTGCCTATGCTGGTAATTTTAGTCTGAAAGAAATCAGTATAGGAGTAGAATTGGCTCGGCAACAACGGAAAAAAGTCTATGTGGCGGTCAATGTTCTGGCTCGTAACTCTGATCTGAAATCGCTGCCCGAATATCTGGAATTCCTTGCGTACCTAGGCGTGGATGGCCTGATTGTTTCCGATCCCGGGGTGATGAAAATGGCTGGCCGATATGCGCCCATGCTGCCAATTACCATAAGCACCCAGGCCAGTGTGAGCAATTATGAAAGTGCCCAATTTTACCGGGATTTGGGGGCGAAGAGGATAGTACTGGCCCGGGAACTAAGCCTGGATGAAATAAGTGAGATCAAGAGTCGGGTGGATATAGAGATAGAGATATTTGTTCATGGAGCCATGTGTGTTTCCTACTCAGGTCGCTGCTTACTATCCCACTATATGGTGGGGAGATCCGGAAACCGAGGTGAATGTGCTCATCCCTGTCGTTATTCCTACCGACTGGTGGAAGAGAAGAGAGCTGGAGAATACTTTCCTATACATGAGGATGAACAAGGCAGCTATATTTTAAATTCCAGAGATCTCTGTCTTATTGAACACCTGCCCCAATTAATGGAAAGGGGGATAGATGCCTTCAAAATTGAAGGCAGAATGAAGAGCCCCCTATACGTGGCCAGTACCGCCGCCACCTATCGCAGTGCCATAGACCATTATACCGCAACAGGCCAGGAGTTTATCCAGTCCGAACTGGATAGTTGGATCCGGGAATTGGCGGGCACTGCTAGCCGTCCTTTTACCAATGGTTTTATCGAAGGAGAATCTTCTTTGCTGCAGGATATCAATAAAGATCCCCAACTTGGCAGACTGGATTTTTGCGGGGTGGTAAAGGCCTATCACCAAGACACCAAGATGTTGGAGATTGAACAAAGAGCCAATTTCGGTAGGGGGGAGCATATGGAATTAATGCTGCCCCAGCAGGGGATAAAGCGGCTGGAGTTGTCTTCCATGTTTGATATGGAGGGAATGCCTATCGAGCGAGCTCGTCATGCCAAGCAGAGGGTTTTTATTCCTTATCCCGAGCCCTGTCCGGAATACTCCATATTGAGAAGGGCAGGTGCTGATAATTAATAGTGACATATATGCCCGGGTAGCAGTCCAAGATATCGATATGTTAACTAAAATCATTGAAGCCTATGACCACCTGGGTATTGTTTCTACCTTAAATCGTCAGCAGGGAATGGTTATTATTCGAGGGACGGTGGATACCCGTCCTGAACTGCTGAAAATATTGGTCAATCTGCCTTTTCCCCTGGAAACAATAGAAAATAAATAGTATAAAGGCCTCCGGTACCGCCCATGATAAAAGTAGCTGGTAAAGGAGGTTATTTTTATGATTAGGCGGCGTCTGGCCACCTTAATGTGTTTTTTTTTATTTTTGTTTGTATTTTTAACTGGTACTGTTGGCTATTATCAACTCATGAAAGGGCCAAGTCTGGCCCGGGAAGCAGCTGCCATGAGGAACCAGCAAATAGAAATTAAGGAATGGAACCGGGGAGAGATATATGATCGAAATCACCTCTTACTGACTGGGAATGTCAGTTCTACCGCTCTATATTGTTTGCCTCGGGATATTCAAGTCAGTGGTTTAAAATACAGCCAGGAGGAAGCAAGGATGACTAAAGCATCAGAAATACTGGCTGGATGCCTTAAGGATCTTAGCAGTGATGATATTAACTCAGCACTAAAAAAAGCCAAGGATAGTGGACAGGGGATTATCAGATTGGCTGCTGATTTGGAGCAGGAGGAAGTACAGGCTGTTAAAGATACTGGCTTAACTGGGGTCGTGGCCGCACCTTTATTAAAAAGGTATAGAGATGATGGCTTTTGTGCTCATGTGCTGGGCTATGTAGGAAAAGGTGCGGATAGCTCTGGTAAGGCCGGATTAGAAAAAATGTATGATGAGGTTTTGAAAGGCAGCACTTCAGGTCAGAAGATAGTATCGGTCCAGGATGCCAGAGGTATGACCATACAAGGATTAATGTTTCGCATACGGCAGGAACAGGATCGGGACCAGAGTTGTTTAGTCTTAACCATTGACAGCCGGGTGCAAGAAGTGGTTGAAAAGGCAATGAATGATCAAATAATTAGGGGGGCAGTGGTGGTTATGGACATCAAGAACAAAGAAGTCCTGGCCCTGGCCAGCAGGCCTACTTTTAGCCCCTATACTGATATGGAACAATTAATTAAGAATGATAAACAGAGCGTATTAATAAATAGAGCCTTAAGCAGATATCATCCCGGATCTATTTTTAAAATATTAGTGGCTGCAGCCGTTTTGGAGGAAAGGACGGTAAAATGGCAGGACCGGTTTCTTTGTTCCGGTAGCTATGAATTTTCTGAAGATCTTTCAATTTCCTGCTGGAAACCTGAAGGACACGGTCAATTGACTTTTCCACAAGCATTTGCCAATTCATGTAATACCGCCTTTATTGACATAGCCTTGGACCTGAACCATAGTCGGCTAATGGAGTATGTGGAGAAATTTCATATTACCGACGAAAGCTGTTTGGGATATAGCCCTGACCAAGAATATTCTTATGTAAAGGTGGAACCGGCCCGGGCAGCACTGGCTAATGCCTGCCTGGGACAGCAGGGGGTTATGTTAACTCCCCTACAGATTGTTTCCTTAATTGCTACCATAGCTGATAATGGTCAGTGGGCTCCGCCATCACTCGTACGCTATTGGATAAACGGGGAGGGGATAAAAACCAGACTGGAACCGGTGACCAAACAACAAGTGATAAGTGTACAGACCGCTCAGATGGTACAAGAACTAATGGAGATGACGGTGGAAGAGGGTACTGGAAAGAATGCCACCCTTAGCATGGTTCAGGTGGCAGGCAAGACAGCAACCAGTCAAGTAGGAATAGAAAAAGACGGCGATAAAGAAAGAGAAGTACTTAACACTTGGTTTGCCGGTTATCTTCCAGCCCAAAACCCCCGCTGGGCAATGGTGGTTCTGGTAGAGGACGGGACCTCAGGTGCCGCTGATGCGGCCCCCGTATTCAAAACCATTGCCCAAGGTATCCTGGAGATTCTATAAGGGGCTAATCTCCTCCTCTTTCAACTACACTTCTGTTACAGATTTTCCATCTGTGAATAAAGTCGCGGGATGGATACTGAATATAGGAAATTTTTTTTGACTATTATTGACTAATAGCTATTGTCTTACTATAATTGTACTTAGATAAGCCCTTAGCAAGACTGAAGATATCACTTGGCAGGGTTGTGAGAGAATCAAGTGCAGCTAAGGAGTTTAATGCAGGAAGCCATTGACAATATATAAAAGAGGAGGTTGACAATATGCCAAAAGCAGTTGGAATCGACCTGGGTACAACTAATTCAGTTGTAGCAGTAATAGATGGTGGGAACCCCACCGTAATCGTGAACGCCGAAGGATCGAGAACTACACCTTCGGTTGTTGCGTTTAAGGCTGGGAATGAGAGGCTGGTGGGACAGGTAGCCAAGCGGCAGGGAGCATTAAACCCGGAAAAGACTTTCTATTCTATTAAAAGATTTATGGGCCGCCGCTACTCTGAAGCAGATAACGAGAGAGATCTGGTACCTTATAGCATTGTTAAAGGTCAGGATGACACTGTGCGCTTTAAGGTGGATGATAAAGTATATGCACCAGAGGAAATATCAGCCATGGTCTTGCAGAAGCTGGTGGAAGATGCTTCCCAGTATCTGGGCGAGAAGATAAGCGATGCGGTTATTACCGTACCTGCTTATTTTAATGATGCCCAACGGCAGGCTACCAAGAATGCAGGTAAAATTGCGGGCTTAAATGTGCTGCGGATAATTAATGAACCTACTGCCGCATCTCTGGCCTATGGTCTGGGCAAGAAAAAGAATGAAACTATCCTGGTATTTGACCTGGGGGGAGGAACCTTCGATGTTTCAATACTGGAAGTAGGGGACGGAGTATTTGAGGTTAAGTCTACCAGTGGGGATACTCACTTGGGTGGAGATAATTTTGACAAAGCCATAGTTAACTGGATGGCAGATGAATTCAAAAAGGAGCAGGGTATTGATTTAAGAAAGGACAAACAGGCTCTGCAGCGTCTAACCGAAGCCGCTGAAAAGGCTAAAATGGAACTGTCCAGTATGATGGAAACCCATATCAGCCTGCCTTTTATCACTGCTGATGCCAGCGGTCCTCGGCACCTGGATCTGAAATTGAGCCGGGCCAAATTCGAAGATTTAATTCATGATCTTCTGCAGTCTCTGCGGAAGCCGGTGGAAAATGCCATAAAAGACGCGGGACTTACTGCCGCTGATATAGAAGAAGTAATACTGGTGGGAGGGTCTACTCGTATACCAGGAGTGCAGAGAATTGTGGAAGAGATTACAGGCAAGAAACCTAACATGGGGGTTAATCCGGATGAGGTAGTAGCTGTGGGAGCGGCAATACAGGCTGGAGTTTTAGCCGGAGAAGTCAAAAATGTGGTCTTGCTGGATGTCACTCCCTTGTCTTTGGGGGTGGAGACCATGGGCGGCATCATGACCAGGATAATTGAAAGAAACACTACCATACCGGTAAGACGCAGTGAGATATTTTCCACCGCCGATGATAACCAGCCCGCAGTAGATATACACGTTCTGCAAGGGGAACGGGAGATGGCGGTTGATAATAGAACTCTGGGACAGTTCAAGCTGGAAGGAATACCTCTGGCCAGCCGGGGCGTACCTCAGATAGAAGTGACTTTTGATATAGATGCCAATGGAATTCTCAAGGTCAGTGCCAAAGATCAGAGCAGCGGGAAGGAACAGACAGTTACCATCAGTGGATCATCCAACCTGGAACAAGACCAGATTGAGAGGATGGTTAAAGAGGCTGAAAAATTCCAGGAAGAAGACCGAAGGAAAAGGGAGCAGAGCGAAAAACTAAACCAGGCCGATGCCCTGATCTACCAGGTAGAGAGGCAGCTAAAAGAAGGGGAGGCAAACCTTTCGGTCCAGGACCGGACTCAGATAGAGAAGGTTTTGGAAGAGTTGAGGGAGGCAGTTAAGGAAAAGGCGGGAGCAGATAGGATTAACAGCTTGATTAATGAGCTGGAAGCAGCGGCCCTGGTCTTATCTCAACCGGGACCACAGACTGCTGGCAATGACTCGGGTGAACAGGTAATAGATGCCGAATATGAGGAGAACTAAAAGATTGATAACGGAGGCTGTGTACAATGGCAGTACAATATCAGGATTATTATGAGCTTCTGGGAGTAAAGAGAGACGCCACGGCCAAAGACATCAAGGCGGCCTATAGAAAAATGGCCCGGCAATGGCATCCAGACCTGCATAGCGGGAAGAAAAAGGAAGAAGCCGAGGAGAAGTTTAAACAGATCAATGAGGCTTATGAAGTCCTCAGCGATGAGGAGAAGCGATCCAAGTATGACCGTTTGGGGAAAAACTGGCGTAATGGAGAAAATTTTACTCCTCCACCGGATTGGGGGGAAGGGAGTTTCTATTATAGCACTGGAGATCCGGGAGATTTGGGAGGATTTAGCGATTTTTTTGAAACTCTATTTGGCACCGGTCGTAGATCCACGGCCGGTGCGGATAGGGGCGGTTTTAATAACCGGCCCATGCGGGGACAGGATATAGAAAGCGAGATTGAGGTGAGCCTGGAAGAGGCCTACCATGGCGGTACCCGTTCCATCAGCCTAAGCTCCAGTCGGGCCTGCAGCGAATGCGGAGGAAGAGGCATTATTGATCGGAGTTTCTGTAGCCGCTGTGGGGGTACCGGAAGCATACCAGATAGAAAAAATTTGGAAGTCAAGATCCCGGCCGGGGTAAGTGAAGGCAGTATTATAAGACTAAAAAATCAAGGGGGGGAGGGTTATGCGGGAGGCAGCCGAGGAGATCTCCATCTGAAGGTGCGATTCAGTCCCCACCCGGTTTTTAGTGTTAGAGGATATGATTTGGAATCCCAAGTGATTATAAGGCCCGAGCAGGCAGTTGTAGGTGATAAAGTCAGCGCGATCACTATCGATGGCAGTGTAAATGTCAATATCCCCCCTGGCAGCCGGAGTGGACAGAAAATGCGGCTCAAGGGCAAAGGTATGCTCAATAAAGGAGGAGAACGGGGGGATCATTATCTAGTGATTAATATAGATATACCACGGGACCTGAGCGAAGAGGAAAAGAAATTGTATGTCAGTTTAATGGACTTGCGCAGGAAGTAGGGGGACATATATGAGAATGATAAGAGTATATTACCATAGCGCTTCTGATCAATTACCGACTTCTGAATTGGATATCCACCCAGATTTGCTGGATATCTTAGTGGAATCAGGGATCATAGAGGTCAAAGATAATCATATTGGATATAAGGATTGTCGGCGCCTATATAAAATGCTGCGCTTGAAGGACTTCCTGGGTATAAATTTCAATGGGGCGGCAGTTATAGTGGATCTCTTGCAGAGAATTGAAGAGTTGGAAGAGGAGATTGAGCGTTTAAAAAGAGGTGATAAATAATGAATATGGAAAAATTAACCCAAAAATCCAAGCAGGCTCTGGCATCAGCTCAGCAATTAGCAGCTGAGCGGCACCAGCAGGAAATCAGCGGTAAACACTTGATGGCAGTACTGCTTAAACAGGAAGACGGAATTACTCCCCGCTTGCTGGAACAGGCCGGCATCAGTATTGGCACTATGGAACAGAGATTAAATCAGCTCTTGGATAAAGTGCCGGCGGTTCATGGCTATGAAAGCCAGGTCTATATGAGTTCCGCTCTGGCTCGGGTATTAGGCAAGGCTGAGCAAGAAGCGGCTGATTTAAAAGACGATTATATCAGTGTTGAACATATAATTCTAGGATTAATAGCAGAAGGGGAAAATGATCTGAAAGCCCTCTTTGCTCAGGTGGGTCTCTCCCGGGAAGTGCTTCTGGCCTCACTTAAGGGGGTACGGGGATCACAACGGGTTACCAGTGACAACCCGGAGGAGAGTTATGAAGCTCTGGAAAAGTATGGGCGAGACTTGACCAACCTGGCCCGGGAAGGGAAACTGGACCCGGTAATAGGACGAGACGAAGAAATACGCCGGGTTATGGAAATATTGTCCCGGCGCACCAAGAACAACCCGGTTTTAATTGGAGAACCGGGAGTGGGTAAAACCGCCATTGCAGAAGGTTTAGCCCGGCGCATAGTCACTGGAGATGTTCCGGAAGGACTTAAAGGGAAACAGCTCATATCCCTGGATATGGGATCATTAGTAGCCGGGGCTAAATATCGGGGTGAATTTGAAGAAAGATTAAAGGCGGTACTAAAAGAAGTAGAGCAATCCAGTGGGCAGGTTATCATGTTTATTGATGAGCTGCACACGGTCATCGGAGCCGGAGCAGCTGAAGGAGCTATGGACGCCAGTAATCTTTTAAAACCCATGTTGGCCCGGGGGGAATTGAGGGCTATCGGGGCTACCACCCTGGACGAATACCGCAAGCATATTGAGAAAGACGCGGCTTTGGAGCGGCGTTTTCAGCCGGTTATGGTTAATCCGCCCTCGGTGGAGGATACCATATCAATATTAAGGGGACTGAAAGAACGCTACGAAGTACATCACGGGGTGCGTATTCAGGATTCGGCCCTGGTGGCAGCTGCCGTGCTTTCCGAAAGGTATATATCGGACCGCTTTCTGCCAGATAAGGCCATTGACTTGATGGATGAAGCTGCGGCCAAACTGCGTACAGAAATAGATAGTATGCCTGCCGAACTGGATGAGATAACCCGGCGCATTATGCAGCTGGAAATAGAGGCTGCAGCCCTGGAAAAGGAAAAGGATGAGGCTTCCAAGGAAAGGCATAAAAACATATTACAGGAACTACAGGATTTAAAAAGTGAATCCGGGGTGATGCAGGGTCAATGGGAAGCGGAGAAGGAAGCTATTGCCCGGGTGCGGGAGATAAAGCGGCAGATGGACGAATGCCGGACAGAAATTGAAAAGGCTGAACGGGATTATGATTTAAATCGCATTGCAGAATTGAAATATGGCCGTATGAACGAACTGGAACGCAAGCTTAAGGAGGAAGAGGAGCAGGGGCTGAACAAGCAGGGCAGTAGTTTGCTCAAGGAAGAAGTGGATGAGGAAGATATTGCCCGGGTGGTAAGCCGTTGGACTGGCATTCAGGTGAGCCGATTATTGGCCGGCGAAAAGGAAAAACTCATGCACCTGGATGACATTTTGCATAATAGGGTTATTGGCCAGCATGAGGCAGTTGCTGCAGTGGCTGACGCAGTGCTGCGCTCCCGCAGTGGTTTAAAAGACCCCAACCGGCCGGTGGGCAGTTTCATATTTCTGGGACCTACAGGGGTGGGCAAGACCGAATTGAGCAAGGCCCTGGCTGAAGCCCTGTTTGATGACGAGAAGAGCATTATCCGACTGGATATGTCAGAGTATATGGAAAAACATAGCGTATCCAGGCTAGTAGGCGCTCCTCCCGGTTATGTGGGATACGAAGAAGGCGGACAATTAACCGAGGCGGTCAGGCGGAAACCCTATTCAGTGGTTCTCTTTGATGAAATTGAAAAGGCCCATTATGATGTTTTCAACATCCTTTTGCAGATACTGGATGATGGAAGACTGACTGACGGTAAAGGCCGCCGGGTTGATTTTCGAAATACTATAATCATAATGACTTCCAATATCGGCAGCCAGGAAATTCTCAATTATCAGGAGCAAGGCGGCAGCTATGAGGAGATGAGAGAAAGAGTATTGGGATTGCTGAAGATGAATTTCCGTCCCGAATTCTTGAATCGTATTGATGAAACTATTGTATTCCATGCCCTGGCCCAAGAACAGATCGAAGAGATTGCACAAATGTTGCTTAAGAACCTGGCCTTGCGATTTCGGCAGACCGTTCGCGCTCTGCTCACCTGGGATAAAAAGGCCCTTGATTATCTGGCCCGGAAGGGATATGAACCAGCTTATGGAGCTCGGCCTTTAAAGAGATTTATTCAACAGGAGATCGAGACTGCTTTGTCCAGGAAGATTATCGCTGGGTATATTGGACCCGATGACCGGGTGAATATCAGCTCCGATGAGCAGAGCATTGTTATCGAAGTAATGAAGTAATGGCTGTTGAATAATATGCTGTTATTATTAATAGGAATAAGCCCTGGGCCTATATGTAGATGGGCTCAGGGCTTTCTATGCTTATAATATACAATCGGGCACAGGGGGTATCGCAGCTGGACAATAAGGTTGATGTCAACGGTTCAGTAATGAGCAGAGTCTGAGCAACAGAAAAAAGAGGGCCCAAAATTTGCCCTCTCGCCTCAAGAAGCCCTTGGAAGCCCTTATGCCTAAGATGGTATTATAGTTGGCCAACTTTTTTCCGGGCTATTTCCTGGTCTTGCTTTTCATAAAGTGTTTTACATAAACGAGCAACCACTGAATCGGGCAGTTTGGTAATCGGACGACCGCTGGCCATAGCATAATAATAAGTGCGGGAAATCTTTTCCAAAAGCTCTACATTGCGATAGGCATTTTCAATTGACATTCCCAGACTCAGTGCTCCGTGATTTTGAATAAAATAACAATTACAGCGGTTGGCCAATCGGTTCACTATGTTTTGTGATAATTGCTGACTGCCGGATAAGGCATAAGGGATGACATCAACAATATGTCCGGTATTCAAGGTAACTTCATCAAACAGAGCAGGAATGGGCTCGTTGATTAAAGCGAATATACTGGCATATACTTGATGGGTATGAATGATGGCATTAACATCAAGCCGGTTTTTATATACTTCAATATGCATTTTGGTTTCGATAGAAGGTTTAAGTTTTCCCTCCAGGATATTCAGTTCAAAGTCAACTATGCAGATGTCATCCACGTGAATACCAAAGTAGTCCATACTGGTGGGAGTTATTGCTATAGCATTTTCCCCTTCAATCAGCAGGGATATATTGCCACCAGTGCCAACTGTGTACCGTTTGTTGGAAAGACGCTGGCTGTATTGTAACACTGTTTCTTTGTAAGATTGATATTTACTCAATTCTGATACTCCTTTTACTATAGTTTTTCCAAACATCGCAAACCTAATATTATTATAATCAAAACGGCTTATGAAATAAATCCACTTTATCCCATTCATCTTTCAGCCTATATCCTTTATTGCATTTCCATAAACATTGCATCTATACCTGCCATTTATTATAATAATAGTAGATA
>JAAYJK010000006.1 GCA_012522955.1 Syntrophomonadaceae bacterium | reverse complement strand
TAGAGATGGTAATGCCGGGAGATAATATACAGATGAAAATAGAATTGATAACCCCGATAGCCATAGAAGAGGGACTGAGATTTGCTATCAGAGAAGGCGGCAGAACCGTTGGCGCCGGTGTAGTTACCTCTATCGAATAGGGGATAAGGAAAAGCAGTGAAGGATAAATAGTGTCCTTCACTGCAGCACACCTGGCAGCGTGTATTAAGCAAGCGACTAAGGAGGTTTTTGTTCGAGTGAATGTCCAGCAGAAAGTAAGGATTAGACTAAAAGCATTTGACCATAAACTATTGGATCAATCTTCTCAGAAAATTGTAGAAACAGCTAAAAAGAATGGTGCAAATGTATCTGGACCCATACCCCTACCTACGGAAAAAAATATATATACAATATTGAGATCGCCCCATGTGAACAAAGATTCACGGGAGCAGTTTGAAATGAGAACTCACAAAAGGTTAATAGATATACTAGATCCTACTCCTAAAGCCATAGATGCCCTCATGCATCTGGATTTGCCTTCCGGGGTAGACATTGAAATTAAACTATAGAACCTTATAAGCTGAGGAATCAGTGGGAAAAAAAAGATTTCGAGGCCTTGAATTAAAGAAGTGACGTTGGTTACCCACTACCAACCTATCACTGAGAAAAAGGAGGAAACTAAAAATGTCCAACAATACTCAGGCTATTTTGGGTATAAAAATTGGCATGTCGCAAATATTCGATAATGATGGTAAAGCCATTCCTGTAACAGTAGTTGAAGCTGGTCCATGTAAAGTAGTGCAGAAAAAAACCCAGGAAAATGATGGTTACGGGGCCATACAGGTGGGTTTTGGTGATGTTAAGGAAAATCGAGTGAATAAACCGGCCAAAGGGCATTTTCAAAAAGCCAATTTGAAACCCTTGCGCTATATCAAGGAATTCCTGGTAGAAAATGCGGATGCCTATGAAGTAGGCCAAGAAATAAAAGCCGATATATTCGAGGCCGGTAATAAAGTTGATGTGGTAGGGACTTCCAAAGGCAAAGGATTTGCTGGGGGAGTAAAGAGACACAACTTTGCCCGGGGGTCCATGGGTCACGGTTCCAAATATCACCGGCGTCCAGGTTCACTGGCCGCTAAAGGTCCAGCTCGAGTTTTTAAAGGAAGAAAGTTACCCGGCCGCTTAGGTGGGGAAAGAGTAACTGTACAGGGCTTGGAAATAGCCAAGATATACCCTGAAAGAAACCTGATATTAATCAAAGGTTCAATTCCAGGGCCCAGAAGAGGTCTGGTCATGATAAAAGGTTCAGTAAAGGCATAACTGAATTTGAAGGAGGTTAGAAAATGCCTAAAGTTGCACTGTATGACGTTAGCGGGGCCCAAATTGGAGAGCTAGAATTAAACGATAATATCTTTGGTATCGAGCCCAACCAGGCTGTACTATATGATTTTGTGAAGATGCAGCTGGCGAACAAAAGGGTGGGAACCGCATCAAGTAAAACTAGAGCTGAAGTCAGAGGCGGAGGCAAGAAACCCTGGAGACAGAAAGGTACGGGACGCGCCCGGGTTGGCAGTTCCCGCAATCCAATCTGGAAAGGGGGCGGAATTGTCTTTGGACCAAAGCCCAGAGATTATTCCTACCGGTTGCCCAAAAAAGTCAGAAGACTGGCTATGAAATCAGCCCTGTCCAGCAAAGTAATTGAAAACAGTATGGTTATACTGGATCAGTTGAACCTGGATGAGCCCAAAACCAAAGATTTTATCAAGATTTTGGATTCACTCAAGATAGATAAGGATACCTTGGTAATAACTGCTGATAGCAATCCCAATGTGGACAAATCGGCTCGCAATATACCCGGGGTAAAACCGCTTAAAGTAGATTCTATCAATGTCTACGATCTGTTAAAATACGATACCTTGCTCATTACTAGAGATGCAGTCGCTAGAATCGAGGAGGTGTTTGCATAATGCGGGAATACAGAGACATTATCATCAGGCCGGTTGTAACTGAAAAAACCATGAATTTACTGGTCGATAACAAATACACTTTTATTGTGGACAAAAAGGCCAATAAAACAGAGATTAAAAACGCCATTGAGAGTATTTTTAATGTCAAGGTAGAGAAAGTATACACCATGAATGTAAAAGGGAAACCCAAGCGGATGGGTAAGTCAGTGGGCAGAACCCCCAATAGGAAAAAAGCTATTGTAGCCCTTAAACCCGGACAAAAAATACCATTATTTGAAGGAATATAAGTCCTGCTGCTCTTGTTTTAAGGAGGTAATTATAAGATGGGCATAAAAAAATTCAGGCCTACTACACCGAGTAGAAGACAAATGACAGTATTGACTTTTGACGAGATAAGCAAAAGCAAACCGGAAAAAAGTCTTACTGTGCCCTTGAAAAAAACGGGGGGACGTAATAGCAAGGGCCGTCTTACGGTCAGGCATATTGGTGGTCGCCACAAGCGGCTATATCGGATTATAGATTTTAAGAGAAGAAAAGACCAGGTGCCGGCAAAGGTAGCAGCCATAGAGTACGATCCCAATCGCTCGGCCAATATAGCTTTGCTACATTATGCAGATGGCACCAAGACCTATATACTGGCTCCACATGGATTGAAAGTGGGAGATACCGTAGTTTCGGGTCCGAAAGCGGATATTAAAGTCGGCAATACTTTGGCTCTGAAAGACATTCCAGTGGGTTCCCTGATTCATAACGTGGAACTGAGGCCAGGTAAAGGTGGGCAGCTGGCTCGCTCAGCCGGAACCGTAGCCCAACTGATGGCACGGGAAGGCAACTATGCTCATGTCCGGTTGCCATCAGGAGAAGTCAGATTAGTACATGTTACCTGTCGTGCTACCATAGGGCAGGTAGGTAATCTGGATTATGAAAACCAGACCATAGGTAAAGCCGGTAGGTCTCGGTGGATGGGAATTAGGCCCACAGTTAGAGGTTCGGTTATGAACCCCACCGATCATCCCCATGGTGGTGGAGAAGGACGAGCCCCTATCGGAAGAAAGTACCCCGTATCACCTTGGGGCAAGATCGCTATCGGGGGCAAGACCAGGAAGAAGAAAGCTTCTGACAAGATGATAGTCAGGAAAAGGAAATAAAGGAGGTCTAAATAGATGTCAAGGTCATTGAAAAAGGGACCTTATTGCGATGAAAAATTGCTGAAAAAAGTAGAGGCTATGATCCAATCAGGTCAGAAGAGCGTGATTAAGACATGGTCAAGACGTTCTACTATCATGCCGCAGATGATCGGATTTACTTTCGCAGTTCACGATGGCAGAAGACATATACCTGTTTATATAACGGAAGATATGGTGGGAATGAAGTTAGGTGAATTTGCCCCAACCAGAACTTACCGGGGTCATGCAGGAAAGTCTGAAAAATCCAGCAGATCAAGATAGAAAGGAGGAGCAATAAGTAAGATGGAAGCTAAATCAATAGGTCGTTATCTTAGAGTATCTCCTTTTAAAGCCCGTCAAGTGGCGGATCTGGTTCGGGGTAAGGATGCCAATGAGGCAGTTGCCTTGTTAAGATATACCAATAAAAAGTCAGCTCCCTTAATCAGTAAAGTGGTAAAATCTGCTATTGCCAATGCCGAACATAATTATGATATGGATGTTGACGAGTTGTTTGTTGCGGAAATTTTCGTCGATGAAGGCCCCATGTTGAAGAGAATGAGGCCCCGGGCATATGGAAGGGCAGATGTGAGAAAGCATAGAACCAGCCATATTACGGTGATATTAAAGGAAAGGGAGGCTAAATAGTGGGTCAAAAGGTTCATCCTAAGGGCTTTAGAATAGGAATTATCCGAGACTGGGATTCAAACTGGTATGCAGATCGGGAATACACCGAATTGTTGCACGAGGACCATAAGATTAGAGCTCATATCAAAGAGCGCTTTTATATGGCCGGAGTATCCAGAATACAGATTGGAAGAACTGGCAATAAAGTTAGAATTACCATTCATACTGCCAAACCAGGTATAATTATTGGTCGCGGAGGTACTGAAGTAGAACAGCTAAAAGTAGATTTGACCAAGATGACCGGTAAAAATATTAATATAAATATCCAGGAAATTAAAAGGCCGGAATTGGATGCTCAAATAGTAGCTGAAAATATAGCCCAGCAGCTGGAAAAAAGAATTGCCTTTCGTCGAGCCATGAAGCAGACCGTAGGCAGAACCATGCGGGCTAATGGAGTAGGTATTAAGGTAGCCATAGCAGGTAGATTGGGCGGAGCAGAAATAGCCAGAACCGAATGGTATTCTGAAGGCAAGGTGCCCCTGCATACCTTAAGAGCAGACGTAGATTATGGATTTGCCGAGGCCAATACTACTTATGGCAAGATAGGCATCAAAGTATGGATTAATCGGGGCGAAATAATGCCCGCAGCTAAACAGAGACCAAAGAACTATAAGGAGGAGGCAGATAAGTAATGCTTACCCCTAAAAGAATAAAATATAGGAAGCAACATCGGCCCGGAATAAAGGGCAAGGCCAATAAAGGCAATGAAATTACTTATGGTGATTACGCACTGCAGGCTATGGAACCGGCTTGGATAACCAACCGGCAAATAGAGGCCGCTCGTATAGCCATTAACCGCTATATAAAAAGAGGCGGTAAATTATGGATCAAGATATTCCCGGATCGTCCCATTACTGTTAAACCAGCCGAAACTCGGATGGGAAAAGGAAAAGGTTCTCCCGAACACTGGATAGCAGTAATAAAGCCAGGGCGCGTCATGTTTGAATTATCCGGGGTTAGCGAAGAAGTTGCACGAGAAGCAATGAGATTGGCCTCTCACAAGCTACCAGTCAAGTGCAAGTTCGTAAAAAGAGAAGAAATAGGTGGTGAGGTTAGTGAAGGCTAGCAACATGAGGGAACTAACCGATGCGGAATTAAGACAGAGGGTATCAGGCTATAAAGAAGAACTGTTTAATTTAAGATTTCAGATGGCTACCGGGCAGCTCGACAATCCTTTGAGAATCCGGGATGTCAAAAAGAACATTGCTAGATGCAAGACCGTATTACGCGAAAGAGAAATCGCTCAGCATCAGAAAGCATAAAGGAGGTCTAAGGGTGGCAGATAAACCCAAAAATAGAAAGGTTATGATCGGTACTGTCAGCAGCAGCAAAATGGATAAAACCATAACTGTTAGTATCGAAACGGTTAAACAACATCCCCTGTACAAAAAAACTATTAAGACTAGTAAAAAATATAAAGCTCACGACGAAAACAATGAAGCCAGTGCAGGTGATATAGTAAAAATTATAGAGACCAAGCCTATTAGTAAAGACAAGAGATGGCAATTAGTAGAAATAATACAAAAAGCCAAGACATTGCAGTAGATGGGTAGGAAACTAGAAGGGAGGATTAGCAGTGATTCAGCAAGAGACAATGCTCCAGGTTGGCGATAACACCGGCGCTAAGAAAGCCCTTTGTATCAAGGTTCTGGGCGGATCAACCAGGAAATACGCTTCTGTGGGAGATATCATACTGGTTGCCATTAAAGAAGCAGCGCCAGGTGGAGTGGTCAAAAAGGGTGATGTGGTCAAAGCTGTAGTAGTAAGAACCAAAAAAGAAATCAGACGCAAAGACGGTTCTTATATAGCTTTCTCTGAAAATGCTGCCGTAATCATAGATGACAACCGTAATCCTAAAGGGACTCGAATATTTGGACCAGTAGCCAGGGAATTAAGGGAAAAGAACTTCATGAAGATTGTATCTCTAGCTCCTGAGGTTCTATAAACGAGGGAGGTGTTTTAGGGTGTATATAAAAAAAGGCGATATTGTGGTAGTAACCAGCGGCAAGGATAAAGGCAAAAAAGGTAAAATCTTAAGATCACTGCCGGATCAGAACAAGGTAGTGCTTGAAGGCATAAACAAGATGAAGAAACATCAAAGACCAAGTCGAGCCATTCCCCAGGGCGGCATTTTACAGATAGAGGCACCTATCAGTGCCAGCAATGTAATGTACGTATGCAAGAAGTGCAATAAACCTACCCGCCTGGGCAAAAAGATCTTGGAAAACAATGAAAAGGTTCGGTTCTGTAAAAGATGCGGAGAAATTGCAGACTAAGTAAATCTAGGAAAGGAGGCCAGCTTAAATGGCCAGGCTGCAAGACCTATACAAGCAAGAAATAGTTCCTAGGTTGATGGATAAATTTAAATACAAAAACGTCATGGAAGCTCCTAAAGTAGACCGGGTGATAATTAATATCGGTGTAGGAGAAGCAATACAGAATGCCAAGGCACTTGATGGTGCAGTAAATGATTTATCAACCATATCGGGACAAAAACCGGTAATCACCAAGGCTAAAAAGTCTATTGCAGGCTTCAAGTTAAGAGAAGGAATGCCCATTGGATGTAAAGTAACTCTGAGGGGCGAAAGAATGTATCAGTTTTTAGATCGCTTGATAAACTTATCATTACCCCGAGTACGAGATTTTAGAGGCGTATCTCCCCAGGCTTTTGATGGCAGGGGTAATTACTCTCTAGGTATTAAAGAACAAACTATCTTCCCGGAAATCGAGTATGACAAGATCGATAAAATTCGAGGAATGGAAGTAGTCATAGTTACCACCGCTAAAACTGATGAAGAGGGTCGAGAACTATTAAAAGGCTTAGGGATGCCATTTAGATAGGAGGTAAATTATCAGATGGCTAAGAAGGCTATGATCGAAAAGCAAAAAAAGGAACCAAGATTCAAGGTTCGTCAATATAACCGCTGTAAAATATGCGGACGACCCAGAGCATATATGCGTAAATTTGGCATGTGCAGAATATGTTTCCGGGAATTGGCCCACAAAGGCGAACTCCCAGGTGTTACCAAGTCGAGTTGGTAAGCTAGCTTTAAATAAAAGGAGGTTTAGGATATGGTCATGACTGATCCAGTAGCTGATTTCCTGACCAGAATCAGGAACGGTAATATGGTCATGCATGAGACCGTTGAAGCACCCTCATCTAAGATAAAAGTTTCAATAGCTGAAATCATGAAAGAAGAAGGGTACATCAAGGATTATGAATATATCCAGGACGGTAAGCAAGGGATCATAAGAGTATATCTCAAATACGGCCCAAATAAAGAAAAGGTTATCACAGGAATTAAGAGAATCAGCAAACCCGGTTTGAGAGTATATGTTAAGAAAGACGAGATACCAAAGGTTTTAGGGGGGCTGGGAACCGCAGTGATTTCCACCTCTAAAGGATTGATGACGGATAAAACGGCACGCAAAACCGGACTTGGCGGAGAAGTAGTATGCTATATCTGGTAGCAAGGAGGGGTGAACAGTGTCCAGAATAGGAAAAAAGCCTATTAATCTGCCCAAAGGGGTAGAAGTGAAAATAGAGGATAATATAGTTACTGTAAAAGGCCCCCGGGGTGTGTTGACTCAGCAGTTTCCTGCCGATATTGGCCTAAGCATAAACGAGGAAGAGATCCTGGTAAGCCGTCCCAGTGATGCTAAAAAGCACCGAGCGTATCATGGACTCAGCCGTGCACTGCTGGCCAATATGGTAGAAGGGGTCACCAATGGTTTTGAAAAGAAACTGGAACTGGTTGGAGTGGGATATAGGGCTCAGATGCAAGGCAGTAAACTGCAGCTAAACATAGGTTTCTCACATCCGGTCTTGATTGATGCTCCCGAAGGGATAGAATTTGAAGTACCAGCCGTGACCAGGATCACCGTAAAAGGAATCGATAAACAGCTGGTAGGAAATACTGCGGCTCATATTAGGGCCATTAGAAAACCGGAACCTTACAAAGGCAAAGGCATTAAGTATGAAAATGAAGTAATCAGACGCAAGGCTGGTAAGTCAGGGATAAAATAAACTAGGAAAGGAGTGGCGGTATTGTTTAAGAAAATCAGCAGTACAGCGCTTAGGCAGCTCAAGCATAAAAGAGTTCGCAAGAAAATATCCGGCACTGCCCAAGTACCCAGGCTCTGTGTTTACAAAAGCCTGAAGCATATATATGCCCAGATTATCGATGATGAAAAGGGCCAAACCCTGGTAGCTGCTTCGACCCTGGAGAAGGATTTTACAGGGCTGAAATCCAAGTCTAACCAGGAAGCCGCACAATTAGTCGGCAGTGCCATTGCTGATAAAGCTCAAGCCCAGGGTATAACTCAGGTAGTCTTTGACCGGAACGGGTATAAGTACCATGGTTGTGTAAAGAGTCTAGCTGATGCTGCCAGAGAAAAAGGATTGCAATTTTAGTGCAGGACCCATTAGTAAGGAGGGACAAGATGAAGGACAGAGATCTGGCTGCTCCGGAATTAATAGAAACCATTGTTAATATCAGAAGAGTGGCCAAAGTTGTCAAGGGTGGCCGCAGATTCAGTTTTAGCGCTCAGGTGGTGGTCGGTGACGGAGCTGGCAAAGTAGGTACCGGAAAAGGTAAAGCCAATGAAGTGCCGGAAGCCATCAGAAAAGCGGTAGAGAATGCTAAGAAAAATATGATAGAGATACCCTTAATTGAAGAAAGAACCATTCCCCATCAAATAACTGGCCGTTTTGGTGCCGGCAGGGTGTTACTTAAGCCTGCCTCACCCGGTACTGGAGTTATTGCGGGTGGACCCGTTCGTGCTGTTTTAGAAGCAGCCGGGATTAAAGATATACTCACCAAATCCCTGGGATCTTCTAATTCCAATAATGTGGTTCATGCTACTATGCAAGGACTGAAAAGTCTTAAGAGAGCTGAACAGGTGGCTAAATTGAGGGGCAAAAGCATAGATGAGTTGACTAATTAGGAGGGATATGACTTGGCTAAGCAGATTAAAATTACCTGGACCAAAAGTTATATCGGCTGCCCCGAAACCCAAAAATCTACCATAAAAAGCTTGGGCTTAAGGAAATTGCAGCACAGTGTAATAAAAGAAGACTGTCCTGAAATCAGGGGACAGGTTAACAAAGTACAACATCTGGTTACGATAGAAGAAGTAGAGTAAATTCAGGGAGGTTTTATTGTGAAACTTGATGAATTAAAATCTCCGCCAGGCAGCACCCATCCTATAAAAAGAGTTGGGCGCGGCATTGGATCCGGGCATGGCAAAACTTCGACCCGGGGACATAAAGGCCAGAAATCCAGATCTGGTGGTGGAGTTAGACCTGGTTTTGAAGGCGGTCAAATGCCGTTACAAAGAAGAATACCCAAAAGAGGTTTTACTAATATATTCAAGACCAAATATGCCATTGTAAACGTAGGGTCACTGAATATATTCGAGGATGGAAGCATAATTACTCCAGAATTGTTATTAAATCAGGGTATAATTAAAAAAGCAGAAAATGGTGGAGTTAAAATATTGGGTCAGGGTGAACTGCAGAAAAAATTGACCGTTAAGGCCAATAAAATCAGTAAATCAGCGGCTCAAAAAATTATTGACCTGGGTGGGCAGATAGAGGTGATTTAATGCTGGGATCCATGCAGAAAGCGTTTAAAGTCGGGGATCTAAGGACCAAGCTATTATTTACCTTAATGATGTTGTTGGTATTTAGATTGGGAGCTCATATTCCAGTTCCCAACATAAATGCCGATGCGATACAGCAGTTCTTGAGCGGACAACTGTTTAGCTTTTTTGATGTAGTATCCGGTGGGGCCTTCAAGCGCTTTAGTATATTTGCTATGAGCATCACTCCCTACATTAATGCATCAATAATCATGAATTTGCTGCAAGTTGTTGTTCCCCGGCTGGAAGAGCTGGCCAAAGAAGGGGAAGAAGGAAAAAAAATACTGGCCCAATATACCCGTTATGGAACCGTGGTATTAGCCTTTATACAGGCTATAGGAATGGCCGTAGCTCTTGGTAAAAATAATGCCGTGGTTGATCCCGGAGTAGTAAGCTACATGATAATCGCTATATCGCTAACTGCGGGAACAGCTATCTTGATGTGGATCGGAGAAATGATTACCGAACATGGAATAGGAAATGGTATATCATTGATCATTTTTGCCGGTATAGTATCCAGAATGCCCAGCCAGATAGGCGGTGTTGTGCAGGAGCTTTCGGGTGGGATAATTGGATATTTCAATATATTGCTATTTATTATTTTGGCTCTGGCCATAATAGTAGCCATTATAGCAGTAAACGAAGGACAGAGAAGACTGCCGGTACAATACGCAAAAAGAATGGTAGGACGCAAAATGTATGGGGGACAGAGTACTTTCCTGCCCCTAAAAGTAAACGCTGCCGGTGTTATCCCTATAATCTTTGCTATGTCTTTGATGATGTTCCCTGCTACCATAGGATCGTTTATGAATCAGGGCGGGGGGTTCAATGAGTTTTTAAATACCTATTTTAATTTTGGTAGTCCAGCTTATAATATTCTATACTTCCTGTTGATTGTGTTTTTTACGTATTTTTATGTAGCCATAATCTTTAACCCGGCTGATGTGGCAGACAATATCAAGAAGTATGGAGGTTTTGTACCTGGTATCAGACCCGGAAGGCCTACCGCCGAGTACATAGATCGGATTTTATCCCGCTTGACTCTGGCTGGAGGTATATTCCTGGGATTGATCGCCGTACTGCCTAATTTCGTAATAGCCTTAACGGGAATAACCAGCTTATGGTTTGGAGGAACCTCGTTGTTGATCGTAGTAGGTGTTGCACTTGATACCATGAAGCAGATAGAATCACACTTACTGCTCCGAAGTTATGAAGGTTTTGTTAAATAGGAGATGATATTATGAACATAGTAATTATGGGACCTCCAGGAGCCGGAAAAGGAACTCAGGCAGAATTTATCAAAAATAAATATAAAATACCCCACATATCTACCGGAGATATGTTTAGGGAAGCAGTAAAAAAGGGAACCCCCATGGGGAAAGAAGCCCAAAAGTATATGAACGCAGGGAAACTGGTTCCTGACCAAGTTACCATAGGCATAGTTCAAGATCGACTGGCAGAAGCTGATTGCCAGGCGGGTTTCCTATTGGATGGGTTTCCCCGGACCATTGTCCAGGCTAAGGCCCTGGATGAGGTACTGGAAAAAACGGACCGGAAACTTGATGCCGCCATCAATATTGCAGTTCCAGACAATATATTAATTCAAAGGATGTCAGGAAGAGTAAGCTGTAAAGAATGCGGTAAAGTGTATCATCTGGTGTTTAGTCCACCCGCTGCTCAAGGTAAGTGTGATGAATGTAGTGGTGAGCTTATTCAACGCAGTGATGATAATGCTGAAACGGCGGCCAACCGCTTGCAGGTGTATAATGAACAAACCAGTCCGCTATTGGATTACTACCAGGATCAAGGTCTGTTAAAAAATGTAGATGGTAATCGGGATCTTAAGGCAGTAGGTTCAGATATCGAAGTAATTTTAGATGAAGCTTAAAGCAGTCCGTATCCAGCTTATCAATAGACTAAGTCGGAATATGATTAAAGGTGCAGAGCTAAATCGCTTCAAGTGGTTCCAAAAATTCCTATGGTCAACTATTGCGCACCGGGTTATGGGGGTGTCATAAAATCCTAAATGATTTAATAGGTCGAGTTGTTTATTCCAAATCAGGTCGCGATAAGGGCCGAATAATGGTGATAATTGATCAAATAAATGGTCAATATTGCATGGTGGCAGATGGAGACCTGCGTAAGGTGGAAAAGCTCAAGATGAAGAACATCAAACACCTGCAGCTCACCAGAATAAAAGCAGATTCGATTGCAGAGAGTCTGGCTAGAGGAGAATTGCCGAAAAATCATGTAATAAGAAACTATCTTGATGCATTGAAAGGGACTGGAGAAATGGTAGGGAAGGAGGGCTGATAAATGGCTAACAAGGACGATGTTATTGAGGTCGAGGGGAAAGTAATAGAACCATTGCCAAATGCCATGTTCAGGGTGGAGCTAGAAAACGGCCATAAGGTCCTCGCCCATATATCTGGTAAAATGCGGATGAATTTTATAAGAATACTACCCGGAGATCGGGTAATGGTAGAATTATCACCATATGATCTCAATCGTGGCAGAATAGTATATCGTTTTAAATAGGTACCCGACAGGTCAATTAAGGAGGTAAGTAAATTGAAGGTGAAACCCTCAGTTAAACCCATGTGTGAGAAATGTAAAATAATAAAGAGACATGGAAAAGTAATGGTAATATGTCAAAATCCCAAACACAAGCAAGTTCAGGGCTGATTAACGGGAGGTGAAGAAAAATGGCAAGAATAGCAGGGGTTGATTTACCCAGGGATAAACGGATTGAAGTTTCATTAACATATATCTATGGCCTGGGCAGGTCCGCAGCTCGAGAAATACTAGCTATAACCGGTATAAATCCGGATACCCGGGTGAAAGATCTAACAGAGGAAGAAGTAAGCAAACTAAGAGAAGTGATAGAGAAGCAATATCAGGTTGAAGGAGATCTGCGCAGGCAGATCAGCATGGATATAAAGCGACTAATGGACTTAGGCTGCTATAGAGGTTTACGGCATCGTCGTGGTCTGCCCGTACGCGGTCAAAAAACTAAAACCAACGCCCGTACCCGGAAAGGACCCAAACGCACTGCCGGCGGAAGGAAGAAATAGCATATTAAGGAGGAAAAATGAGTGGCACGAAGAACTTCCACAAGAGTTAAAAGGCGCGAAAAAAAGAATATAGAATCTGGAATTGCGCATATAAAGTCTACTTTTAATAATACCATGATTTCTATTACCGATAAAAAAGGCAATGCTATATCTTGGGCCAGTGCAGGAACAGCAGGGTTCAAGGGGTCTAGAAAGAGCACTCCTTATGCAGCGCAGCAAGCTGCCGAAAGCGCTGCCCGGGCTGCTATGGAGCATGGTTTAAAAGAAGTTGAATGTTATGTGAAAGGGCCGGGTGCAGGCCGGGAGGCAGCTATCCGCTCTTTACAAGCTGCAGGGCTGGAAGTCAGTGTGATTAAAGATGTCACACCTATTCCGCACAATGGATGTAGACCGCCCAAAAGAAGAAGAGTTTAAGGAGGTATATAGATAAGTGGGAAGATATACTGATTCGGTCTGCCGCCAGTGTAGAAGAGAAGGAGAAAAACTCTTCCTCAAGGGAGATCGCTGTTATTCAGAAAAATGTGCAGTGGAAAGAAAACCATATCCACCTGGAGCCAATGCCCGCAAACGCAGACAAAAGCAGAGCGAATATGGGCTGCAGCTGAGAGAAAAACAAAAAACCCGTAAAATATACGGAGTACTGGAAAAACAATTCCGGAACTATTTCAAGAAGGCTGATAGGCAACAAGGCATAACCGGTACCAATTTGCTGGTTCTATTAGAGAGAAGGTTGGACAATATAGTCTATCGCCTGGGTTTTGCCTCCTCTCGGGCTGAAGCTCGGCAACTGGTTAACCATGGCCATTTTACCATTAACGGCGGGAAAGCTACTATTCCATCTATGATGGTTAAAGTAGGGGATATAATCCAGGTTAAAGAAGCCAGCAGAGACTCGAATAAATTTCAAGAAATTAAAGAACAGGCTGCCTACAAAACCCCGCCCGAATGGCTTAGCGTTGATGTAGAAAACCTGTCTGGCAGTGTATTGGCCTATCCGCTTAGAGAACAGATAGACACCACTGTCAATGAGCAGTTGATTATAGAATTGTACTCTAGATAACACCTCTAAAAATAAGGAGGGGATAAATATATGCTAGAGATGGAAAAACCACGTATTGAGTGTGTTGATAAAGATGCAGAAAAAAACTATGGCAAGTTTGTCATTGAGCCGTTGGAGCGTGGATATGGAACTACCTTGGGTAATTCCCTGCGCCGGGTTCTATTGTCATCCTTGCCTGGAGCAGCAGTAACTTCCGTAAAAATAGACGGGGTATTGCATGAATTTTCTACCATTCCCAATGTAGTAGAAGATACTACCGAGATGATACTCAATATCAAGAGAATGGTATTGAAATACGAAGGCAATGAACGCAAGTATATTCGTATATCCCAGCAGGGTAAAAAGGATGTCAAAGCCGGAGATATTGAACAGGATGCCGAAGTAGAAATACTGAATCCAGACTTGCATATAGTTTCCATGGACCAGGGGGCCAAGCTGGAAATGGAATTGACGGTAGAGAGAGGCCGGGGTTATGTAACGGCTGACCAGCAGTCTATAAAAAATGAAGAAATAGTTGGACTGGTTCCTATTGATTCCATATTTACCCCGGTTAATCGGGTAAACTATACTATTGACAATGCCCGAGTCGGGAAAAGAACTGACTACGATAGTCTCACCCTGGAAGTGTGGACCAATGGCAGCATTAGTCCGGAAGAGGCTATCAGCTTATCGGCTCAAATACTTATTGAGTACTTAAAACTCTTTACTCAGATAGATGATACTTATGCTGAAGTTGAAATACTGGTAGAAAAAGAGGAAGAGAAGAAAGATAAGGTTTTGGAAATGTCCATTGAAGAATTGGAACTGTCAGTTCGGGCTTCCAATGGCTTGAAGCGGGCCAACATCAACACGGTAGGAGATTTAATTGAAAAGACCCGGGAAGAAATGAGCAAAATTAGAAACCTGGGACAGAAATCCCTGGAAGAAATCGAGAGAAAGCTTAAAGAGCTGGAGCTCGGTTTTAAGAAACCCGAAGATTAGAAAGGAGGAGACCTTTGGTGAGTTATCGTAGATTTGGTCTCTTAAGCAGTCATAGAAGATCTATGTTGAGAAATTCGGTTACTTCTTTATTGGATAAAGAAAAAATAACCACCACCGAAACCAGGGCCAAGGATATCAGCCGTATTGCCGAGAAAATGATTACTCTGGGCAAAAGAGGTGACCTGCATGCCAGAAGACAGGTGGACTCTTATGTGATGACCGACGCCGTAGTGCATAAGGTATTTACCGACCTGGCTTCTCGCTTTAATGAGAGGCAGGGGGGATATACCCGGATGATTAAAACCGGTTATCGCAAAGGTGATGGGGCTCCTATGGTAATATTGGAACTGGTGGATTAAAGCTTAAGCATGATAAAGGCGGAGAAGCTTGGCTTTTCCTATAGTCCTAACGGTCCCAGTATACTTAAGGACATAAACCTGGAAATTGCTGAACATGGAATTATAGCCATTATCGGACCTAACGGCTCCGGCAAGAGCACCCTGGCCAAACTTTTAAATGGCCTTTATCTGCCTGACGCAGGCCGGGTGGTGGTTGATGGCATCGATAGCCATCTACCCCAGTACCGACCTTTGATTAAGCAGAAAGTAAAGCTCTTGTTTCCAGAAGCGGAAAAACAATTCATATCCGGCACCGTAGAAGAAGATGTGGCATTTGGTTCTGAAAACTTAAATTTGCCAGCCAATGAAATACGAGTTAGAGTTGATAATGCTCTTAAACTATTATCCATGGAGGATCTTGCTAAATATCCTCCTTATCTTTTGTCCGCTGGGCAAAAGCAAAAAGTGGGATAGTAGGACTGCTGGCCATTAAGCCTGCCTATTTGAATGGCCTATATCCCTTAACATGATGCCAGTAGACTATCTTTTCTGTTATCACTGGTAATAATTGTGGCCGGAATAATACTGGTCGGCAGCTAAGCCCTCGGAACTATGGCACAGCTGCTCAGGATGCGGGAGGAATAATGAAGAGAATCAAAGCCGTTTTGGAATACGATGGCAGTTGCTATCATGGCTTCCAAATCCAGAAGAATGCACTTAGCATACAAGGGACCATCGAAAGCAGTATTGAAAAACTGATTGGGCATAGGGTGCCTATTATAGCTGCAGGCAGAACTGATGCAGGAGTACATGCCTTGGGTCAGGTTATTGCCTTTGATACTGATTCCAGTATACCAGTGGATAAATGGCAGTTTGCTCTCAACAGTATACTCCCAGCGGATATTCGGGTAATATCCAGCTGTGAAGCGGAGTCCGACTTTCATCCCCGCTTCCAGGCCCTGGATAAAAAATATATCTACTATATCTACCGTCAGCAACGGGGAAAAGTATTTTACGGCCCCTACGCCTATTGCAACCTGGAAAACCTGGATATACAAGCAATGCAACAGGCTTGCAAACAGCTGCTGGGACGGCAGAACTATAAATCTTTTTGTGCCAGCGGCTCTTCGGTTAAGAACTTTGAGCGCCATATCAAGGAATGTCAATTGAGCCAGAAAGATCCTTTTATTAAATTGGAAATTCTCGCCGATGGATTCTTGTATAATATGGTTAGAATAATAGTAGGAACCCTGCTGGAAGTGGGACGATCAAGCATCAAACCGGAGTATATAAAAGAGATAATTCAAGCTCAGGATCGAAACCAGGCCGGTCCCACCGCTCCCCCTCAGGGTTTATACTTACATTCCGTTAACTATGGAATGTAACAAGGGGACACGGTTCTCTTGTTAGATGGTAATGCCAGGGGGGTAGCCTGATCCTTGGTCGTAGCTGGCGACCACAGGTCGCCCCTACGGGTCATGCAGTCACTAGTCAAGTATCGGAGCTGGTCAACGCAGATGGCCCATGGGATTCATGTGGTTATAAAATGAGTTCTGACATAATGAAAGCCAAGCGATGTAAGAATAGAACCTTTGAATTGGCCGAATAATTGTAGGGGCGGTCTTTGACCGCCCCAGACTGTCTGAAAAGTCTTAAAAAGCAACAACTAGGCCACCAAAGTGGAAGATGGGGCACATTATCAAGGCCCAATAACAGCCTCCAGCCCATAAAATGGCAAATAAGCAGCATCAAGTGGGGCGAGTGCAAACTGTACAATAGTTGTCGGACAGTCTGGCCCGTTACATAATACAACAGTCAAATGTATATGATAGTTAAATAAAGTCCATATAAATGATGCTAATTCCTTGACAAGCAAGCTGTAAGTTAGCTATCATTTATAGGTAGTCTATCTATTTCCCACTGGTTTCTGCCCCGTTGCCAGATGATGAAATCAGACTATTTAAGATTACCATTAGTTGAGTATATACAGGAGGGAACAACGTGAAAACATACATGGCCAAACCTGCGGAAGTAGACCGCAAATGGTATGTTATAGACGCCAGTGGTCAAGCACTGGGAAGATTGAGTTCAGAAGTAGCCTCCATATTAAGGGGGAAACATAAAGCTGATTATACTCCCCATGTAGACACTGGAGATTATGTAATAGTAATAAACGCTGAACAGATAAAGCTTACCGGAGATAAGTTGAATCAGAAAATGTTTCGTTATTATACCGGCTATCCCGGAGGCTTAAAAGAAATGGACTATAAGACACTGCTGCAGAAAAAACCGGAAAAAGCTATAGAAACAGCAGTTAAAGGAATGCTTCCACATAATCGACTGGGCAACAGAATGTACAAAAAGCTCAAAGTGTATCGGGGAAGCGAACATCCCCATCAGGCCCAAAAACCTGAAGTCAGACAGCTCAGAGGTTAAGGAGGATTAGATATGGAAAAGGTTCAATATTGGGGAACTGGTAGAAGAAAAAAAGCAGTGGCCAGAGTAAGGTTAGTTCCCGGTGATGGTCAAATTACCATTAATGATCGGGAATTTGGGGTATTTTTTCCTAATAAAACCAGCCGCTTAATAGTAGAGCAGCCTCTGGGACTAACTGATACGGCAGGAAGGTTTGATATAATCTGCCGGGTACATGGGGGAGGCGTTACTGGCCAGGCCGGAGCTGTTCAGTTAGGCATTGCCCGGGCGCTGTTAAAAGCTAACCCGGAATTGAGATCAGTACTGCGCCGGGGCGGTTTTCTCACTCGGGATCCGCGCATGACAGAAAGAAAGAAATACGGGTTGCATAAAGCCAGAAAAGCTCCACAATATTCCAAACGTTAAAAGAACGAACTCAAAAGAGTCAAGGATTCAAGTCCTTGGCTCTTTTTGCGTCCAGGTATCCCTGCCTGTACTCATTAATAATAGGGTGAGAGTTGGCATATATAAGAAGCAACAGTGTTTTAGGCGGAGGGTTGAAAGCTGATGAGCAGGTGGGTGGTAGTAAAGCCTGGCCGATGGCTTAAATACCGTACTTTGATTATACTCCTGGCTGGATTATGCATAATAGCAGCCAGGGGAGTAGATACTGGTGAAAAAGAGGTTATGTCTTATGGATTAGCCAACAAGATAATAGTAGTAGATGCTGGTCACGGAGGTAGTGACCCCGGTGCCGTAAGGGGCAGTTATCAGGAAAAGGATATTACCTTGCCAGTTAGCCAAAAGTTGGCTGATTATTTGAGTCAAGCAGGAGCATTGGTAATTATGTTGAGGGAGGATGACCGAGATCTGGCCCCAGATCAGCAGGGCTCCTTGGCCGAAAAAAAACGGGCAGATTTAAAGCAGCGGGTTAATATAGCCAACCAATCCGGAGCTCATCTGTACGTCAGTATTCATGCCAATGCCGATCCCAGTCCCAAGTGGTCCGGAGCTCAAACATTTTACCATGCCGGCAGTGAGCGCAGCAAGGTAAACGCAGTATTAATACAGGAAGAATTGACCCGCTTGCTGAAAAACACCCAGCGCAAAGCTAAAGCTGGTAGTTATTATATCTTAAGCCAAACCCAAATGCCCTCAGTAATAGTAGAAATAGGTTTTATATCTAATCCCCGAGAAGCCGGCTATTTGCTGGACGATAATTACCAATCCCGAGTGGCCTATGCCATTTTCTCAGGTATTGCCAAAGCTCAGATTCAAGATTATGATGAAGATATAGAAAATTACCCTGGTTATTAACCATCACGCTGGATGCTATATCAGCGGGCAGAGGATTTGCAATATTTATCCCCTTGTCCCTAAAGAAGGAGGGTACCCATGATTGTCTATACCGCCCTTGCCCCTCATCCCCCGGTAATTATCCCTTCCGTAGGAGGTGGGAGAGTTAGTGGAGCAGAGTCTACGGTACAGGGAATGAAGGCTCTGGCCCGGGAATTATCCTATGCCGCTCCCGAAACCCTGGTTGTCCTTACCCCTCATGGCAATGTGTTTGCGGACTGTATAAGCTGTTTAGGTGAAAATGATCTTTACGGTGACTTTAAGGCCTTTGGCAGTCAGGGGCCAGGATACAGCTATAAAAATGACCGGGGGCTGCTAGTAGAGATAGCTAAAAGAGCTACCTCGGCCGGGATTGATTTTATCAGCGTTGACCATAATTGTGCCCTTAATAATCAATTGCAAGCTAAGCTGGATCATGGAGTTCTGGTTCCCATGCACTATTTGGCGGCAGAGCTGCCCTACCCGGTGCAATTGCTGGCGGTCAGTATTGGCTTTCTATCCAACCTGGAATTATATACCCTGGGTAGGGTCGTACAGGAAGCGGCCTTGGCATTAGGTCGCAGAGTAGCAGTAATAGCTTCCGGCGATATGTCCCATCGCTTAAAAGATGATGGCCCTTATGATTATCATCCTGAAGGAGAAGCTTATGATTTGAAAATCAAAGAATTACTGTGGGCCGGAGACGTGAGGGGGATACTCAGTATTCCACCTCGATGGCTGGAAGTGGCCGGTGAATGTGGTTATCGCTCCATAGTAATTATGTTGGGGGCTCTGGATGGAATGAATTTTAAGAGCCAAATATTTTCTTATGAAGGGCCATTTGGAGTAGGTTATTTGATAGCAGGTTTCCAGCCCGGGGAGTCCGCCCCCTCTTTATGGGAGGAGCTCAAACAGGAAGCCCGGCAAGAGTTGGAAAAGCAGCGTAACACTGAAAGTGAACCGGTCCAATGGGCTCGGATGGTAGTGGAAAATTATATTGGGGAGGGCAAAATACCTGAGTTACCCCCTGAATTGGCCAGCCTGAACCGGCAAAAAGCTGGGGTCTTCGTATCTTTGAAAAAGAACGATCAGTTAAGAGGATGTATCGGAACCATATTACCCGTATATGAGAGTCTAGCTCAGGAAATAGCCGCCAATGCTATTAGTTCGGCCACCCGAGATATCCGATTTTTCCCGGTTGAAAACAAGGAACTGGAGCAATTAAGCTATTCAGTGGATATTTTAGGACAAGCTGAAGCATGCCATCGGGAAGATTTGGATCCCGCTAGATATGGGGTTATAGTCAGTACCAGGGATAAGCGGGGATTGTTGTTGCCGGATCTGGAAGGAGTAGATACTGTAGAGGAGCAGTTGCAAATAGCTTTGGATAAGGGTGGAATTAAACCGGGTGAGAAATATAAGATAGAACGCTTTGAAGTAAAGCGCTATCGTTAAGGAGAGTTAGTGTTTTCCCAGGAGAATTAAGCTTGAATAAAACTTGGCAGGCAGGAGTCTAGGCGAGGCATGTCGCCCGATACACGCAAAAAAAATGGAGAATCCCGAGCAGGGAGGAGGTTTGACTAAATGGTCAAAGAAGCCCAGTTTTATGAAAGCCTGGACGAAGGCCTGGTAAAATGCGGGTTATGTCCTCATCATTGTCTGATCAAGGCTGGTCAGCACGGTTTGTGCCGCAGCCGGATCAATAAAAATGGTCAGCTGATAGCAGCTAACTATTCTAAAGTGGCTTCCCTGGCCCTGGACCCCATAGAAAAAAAACCCTTGTATCATTTCTATCCGGGTAAAACCATATTGTCAGCGGGTACCTTCGGTTGCAATCTATCTTGCCGCTTTTGTCAGAACCATATTTTAGTTCATGGCCAACCGGATACTCAGTTAATAGAGCCCCAGCAGTTGGCGGATTTGGCCTGGAAGAGCCGCCAATACGAATCCATTGGACTAGCTTTTACCTATAATGAACCCATAATATGGTATGAATATATTTTAGATACTGCCAGGCTCATTAAAGAAAAGGATCTTAAATTAGTACTGGTAAGCAATGGCTATATAGAGGATAAACCACTGCAGCATTTACTACCCTACCTTGATGCCATCAATATTGATGTAAAAGCCTTTAATGAAGACTTCTATAAGAAACTGTGCCGGGGTAGCCTCAAACCAGTAATGAACACGGTAGAACAGGCTGCTTGCCGTTGTCATGTGGAGATTACCAGCTTGATTATACCCCATGAGAACGATAATATGGAGGAAATCAGGGAGATGAGCAAATGGCTGGCCGGGATAAACCCTTTTATCCCCCTGCATCTCTCCCGCTATCATCCGGCTTACAAGTTCAAGGAGGAAGCCACCCCTGCCAGTACCCTGGAACAAGCCAGGCAGGTGGCTCAGGAATACCTGAAACATGTTTTCGTGGGCAATATGCCCGGACCCGATAACAACAGCTACTGCCCCGAGTGTGAAGGACTTCTGGTTAAGAGGGACGGCTACTATACTCAAATAGTAGGATTAGAGCAGGGGAGGTGTAAAGCCTGCGGTCAAGACCTACCCTGCCTCCTCAGCTAGTTGACAATGGGGACGGTTCTGACTGTCAATATTTGTATCCATTTTGGGCAAAAAACATTGGTTGGAGGGCAGCCTCGATTGGAATATATTTATCATCCAAACTCGGGATATATTAATTTTCCCAGGGGAATCAAGATTCAATAGTTTTACCATAGCTTTCTTCAGGATAAAATAAATCAAGGGAAGAGCAAAATTCTCTGCTCCCCCCTTGTTATATGAAAGCTACCAGAGTAATCTGGTAAGCTATTCACAAAGCTATACTTATAGAATACCCATAATGTAAGATATGAATACATGGTAGGAGATGTTACAATAAGATGTTTTTTAGTGCCACAAGTTGAATAAGGAGGATAATATGGAAAATAAGTTTAAGTTTTATTGCGTAAAAACCTGAAGTACCTGTAAAAAGGCAAAAGCGTGGCTTATGCAAAACCATCTTGAATTTGATGAGATTGACCTTTTAAAATCTCCCCCCAACTTGGAGGAACTTCAGTACTTAGCCGGATTGGCCGGCCTTGAGGTAAAGGAAATGCTCAATCGCAAGAGCCAGAGTCTTAAGAAGCTCCAGCCGGATTTATCCAGCCTGCTTCCCGAAGAGGCAGCCGCTCTGATTCAAGAAGATCCACGGATTTTAATCCGTCCCCTTTTAACTGATGGAACAATACTGCTGTCAGGCTTTAAAGAAGAAAAATACCAGCAGTTGTTGGTCCAGCAATAGCTGATATAGAGGCCGGTGATGGATCTTTTAAGATTAAAGCTGGGAATAACCAATTGTTACCTGCTCAGAGCTGAGCAGGGATATATAATGGTTGATGCCGGCAGTTTAAGAAAGGTGAAGTGCTTTCAGAGATTGTTAAAAGAAATGGGCATATTACCGAAGAGCATAAAATTAATAATAGTGACTCACGCCCATTATGACCATATCGGCAGTTTGGCCGAAATAAAAAAGCTTTGTGATTGTCAGGTATTGGCCCACCCGCTGGAAGCCAGAATAATGCGGGAGGGGGAAATTGTAATTCCCCCTGGTACTAACCCGCTGGGCCGGATGTTAAGCAGCATAGGCCAGAAAGCTGCCCCGCTGCTGGCCTACCCAAGCGTTGATAGCGAAATAATAGTACAAGCTGAGTATGGCCTGGAGGAATACGGTATAGAGGGAAAAGTATTGCCTACACCAGGCCATACCACCGGTTCCCTTAGCGTGTTGCTGGCCAATGGCAATGCCCTGGTAGGTGATCTAGCTGTTAATTGGACCGGATTATCCTTTTATCCACCTTTTGCCGAGAGGCCGGAGCAGATTTACTATAGCTGGTATAAACTCTGTAAAGAGGGGGCGGTTAACATTTTCCCAGCCCATGGAAGACCCTTTGCCATTAATCGTATTGAGCAAGAGCTAAAGAAATTGGAAATGCTCGGGTACATTATGGCCTAAGGGGATGCAGGGGTTAAAGCCCGCACAGGTATACAGTATATGTGCCTTAAAAGCATTGCTTTTATCTGTAATGGTGTTATACTAAAACACGAAAATAGAAAATGAAAACTTGAAGGCAAAGGCGCCGCACTGATTTCACAAAGTGCAGGGGTCTTTTTTTATGCCCGTAGGAAGTCGTGTTGGCTAAGGAGTCCTGGCCAGAAGGGGGATGGAGGTATTTGTTATGGGGAGCTTGGACAAAGGATATCTTGTTCTCGAAGATGGACATGTATTTGAAGGAAGCTTAATGGAAGGATCTAAGTCCAGCCGGGGAGAGGTGGTGTTTAATACCAGTGCATTTGGCTACGAACAGATATTGAGTGATCCTTCCTATGCCGGGCAGATGGTAGTAATGACCTATCCCCTGATAGGCAATTACGGGGTGAGTTATCGCTTGCTGGAAGCAGATCAACCCTGGGTCCAAGGTTTAATTGTGAGGGGCCTAAACCCGGGTGAACATTATGAAAAAGAAGAAGAATTAAAAGAATTTTTACAGAAGTACGCTATGAGTTGTTTAACTGAAGTAGATACCAGAGCTCTTACTCGCTTGATAAGAAAGGAAGGTACCATGGGTGGAGTTATAAGCCCCACCCTGGATAATCTGGAAGCATTAATCAGGGAAGCCCGGGCTATAGCATCGCCGCCGGGGGGATTGGTCCGGCAGGTTAGCCATAAGGAGGTAAGACGCTGGGGTGCAGGAGATAAACGCATAGTCCTGCTTGATTATGGAACCAAGAAGAGTATTATCAGCAGTATGGTAGCCAGAGGGTGCCAGGTAATCAGTGTACCGGCAGATAGCTCAGCCCAGGCCGTTATGCAGTATCAGCCCCATGGTCTGGTACTATCCAACGGTCCTGGAGACCCAGCTGAATGTGACTATGCCATTCAAACAGTACAGGAGCTAATAGGTAAAATACCTATGCTGGGGATTTGCCTGGGACATCAGATATTGGCCTTAGCTTTGGGAGCAACTACCCGTAAGATGGTATTTGGGCATCGGGGCAGTAATCATCCGGTGAAAGACATGAGGAACGGCAGGGTTTATATAACTGCCCAAAACCACGGTTATGTAGTAGATGAGGCATCTATGGCGGGGATGGGAGCCGACATTTTGTTCAAAAATCTTAATGATGGCAGCCTGGAGGGAATAATTCATCGGGAACTACCCGTTATGTCGGTGCAATTCCATCCCGAGGCCTCCCCCGGGCCGACAGATACCTGCTACATCATAGATGATTTTATCAAACAGATAAAGGAAAACAGGCATTGTGCTTAGGATGGCAGATAAGACTGGATCAGAAAGGCGAATAGTTAAATTAAGGGCAAAGAGGCCTGGATTCCAAAATTATTGGGAATTCAGGCCTCTTTTAAGTACAGCATCTTAGGTTAAATCAATGAGAGGAGGTGATTAGGATGAAAAAGATTGAAGCTATTATACGTCCAATCAAACTGGAAGAGCTGAAAGCGGCCCTGAATGAATTAGAGGTCCGGGGAATGACTGTCTATAATGTGATGGGTCGGGGACTGCAAAAAGACATCAAGCAGTATTACCGGGGACAGGAGGTGTCGGTAGACTTGTTCCCCAAGGTGAAAATTGAAATTGTAAGCCCAGATGACGCGGTAGACAAGATAGTGCAGAGGATACAAGAGGTCTGCCGTACGGGGCAGATAGGAGATGGAAAAATATTTATCTATCCGGTAGAAAACATCATAAGAATTCGTACCCGGGAGCAGGGAGAAAAGGCTCTATAGTGATTAGCATAGACGATTGGTTTATAAAGCAAAGGCCTTTGTGAACAGGAAATGGATTTTGTTCACAGGTGCCTTTGCCCAAAAAAAGGAGGTTTTCTTATGAAAGAAAAGAGAAAGATAGGCCTGATATTAATATTGGCCTTGCTGATCATATTGATCAGCAACATGCCGGCACTGGCTGCCGAGGAAATTCTGGTAGACTCAGGAAACACCGCTTTCATCATCATTTGCTCGGCCCTGGTCCTGCTTATGACCCCTGGGTTGGCTTTTTTCTACGGAGGTATGGTACGTAAGAAAAATGTCTTGAGTATTATGATGCAATGCATTGCGGTAATGGCTCTGGTATCGGTGCAATGGGTATTGTTGGGTTATACCCTGGCCTTTGGACCGGATCTGGGCAGCATCATAGGCAATCTAAATTTCCTGGGGCTGCATGGGGTTAGTATTTTCCCTAGTCCCGATTATGCCAATACCATACCCCATTATGTTTTTGTGGCCTTTCAGCTGATGTTTGCCATTATTACCGCCGCCTTAATCAGTGGCGCTTTTGCAGAAAGGATGAGGTTTTCAGCCTTTGTACTCTTCGTTCTCTTGTGGACCACTCTGGTTTATGATCCGGTAGCCCACTGGGTATGGGGAGGAGGCTGGCTGGGCCAGCTGGGAGCACTGGATTTTGCGGGAGGTACGGTAGTTCATATTAGTTCCGGAGTATCTGGGTTGGTAGTAGCTTTGTTTATTGGCAAACGCCTGGGCAAAGACCGGGATGTTATAGTGCCTCATAATCTTCCTTTTACAGTTCTCGGAGCTGCCTTGTTGTGGTTTGGCTGGTTTGGCTTTAATGCCGGCAGTGCTCTGGCCGCTGATGGAATTGCCGGCCTGGCTTTCCTGGTAACCAATACCTGTGCCGCCGCTGGAGCCATTTCCTGGGTAGCAACAGAATGGATACACCATGGCAAACCTACCGTTTTCGGTGCGGTTAGCGGTGCAGTAGCGGGTCTGGTGGCCATTACTCCGGCAGCTGGTTTTGTCAGCCCTCTCTCCGCAGTAGTAATGGGAATTATGGTAGGTCCTATCTGTTATCTATTTGTAAGCAGAATCAAAAAATACCTGGGATATGACGATTCCTTGGATGCCTTTGGTATCCATGGAGTGGGAGGTACTGTAGGAGCTCTGGCCACCGGTATATTTGCTTCCACTGCGGTTAACCCGGCTGGGGCTGATGGCTTGTTGTTCGGAGGCCTAGAGCTGTTTGGGGTACAGGTTCTGGCAGTAGCAGCAACCTATGTCTATGCTGGCTTGATAACTCTGCTGCTTCTAAAAGTAATTAGCAAAGTGATACCCTTGCGGGTCTCCGATGCCGAAGAAGAAGTAGGCCTGGATGCTTCACTGCATGGTGAAGATGCCTATGCCTATGAGGATATGAGTGTCAATGATCGACTGGTGGGATTACAGTCCTGAGTTAGACGACAGTGGGGGGGTTCCCATTCTTAAAAAGGTGATAATCCCGAACCTTCCCCGCTATCAATTTTGGCGGCCATGGGCATTCTGCGGCCCATGCCGAATGCTTTGCCGGTGACCTTCAGAGCCGGTGCAGCCTGGCGGCGTTTGTATTCATTGCCGTCTACTTTCTTTACTATCCATTTCACCATTTCTCGTTCAAAGCCCATATGGATTAAATCCCGTACGGAAAGAGACTCTTCGATGTAGTAGTGCAGTATCCTATCCAGTACCTCATAAGGGGGCAGGTCATCCTGATCTAGCTGTCCGGGTCTTAATTCAGCTGAAGGGGGTTTGCTAATAATCTGGCTCGGGATAATCTCTCTCTCCCGGTTAATGTAATGACTTAGTTGATAAACCAAGGTCTTGGGCACATCAGCCAAGGCACTTAGGCCCCCGCTCATGTCGCCATAGAGGGTGCAATAGCCCAGGGCCATTTCACTTTTATTGCCGGTAGAAAGGAGCAGGTGGCCGTATTTATTGGAAAAAGCCATGAGAAGATTACCCCGTATCCGGGCTTGCAGGTTTTCTTCGGCAGTATCCGCTGAGCGGTTTTTGAAGTGTGGGTTCAGGGTATCAATATAAGCTTCATAAAGGCTGGTAATGGGTATAAGCTTAAATTCCATGCCCAGCTTGCCGGCCAGCAGACGGGAGTCTTCAATACTGCCCCGGGAGGAATGAGAGCTGGGCATAGAGATGCCCAGGACATTGGCTGGGCCCACTGCGGTACAGGCCAGGCAAGCGGTTAGAGCCGAATCTATTCCCCCGGAAAGTCCCAGCACTGCTTTAGTAAAACCGCATTTTTTCATATAGTCCCGGATTCCCAATACCAGGGCCTGGTATGTGGACTGGATGGGATCCTTGGGATAATAAGAACCCGGCTTGGAAAGATGTGCAGTGTCAATGGTGGCCAGGTGTTCCTCAAAACCGGGGAATACCTTTAAGGTCTGGCCTTGGGCGCCAAGAACCATGCTGCGGCCATCGAAAATTAACTCGTCATTACCCCCCACCTGATTTAAGTAGATAAAGCTTGACTGGTGTTTGCGGCTATGACTCTTCAATATTTGGAAACGAAGGTCTTCCTTGCCCACATGAAAGGGAGAGGCGGAAATATTTATAAATAGCTGGGCCCCTTTATCGGCCAGAATTTGAATGGGGTCTAAAGTGTACATTCGCTGCTGGGGCCATAAAGCAGGGTCATTCCAGGCATCTTCACAAATACTGATGCCCAGAACCTGGTTTCTAAAGCAAACCGGTTCGATAAGGGGGGCTGGATCAAAGTACCGGGCTTCGTCAAAAACATCGTAGCTGGGCAGCAAGGATTTATGGCGAAGGGCCACTATCTCACCCCCAGCCATGAGCAAGGCCGAGTTATACAATCCTTTGCCGGGACGCTGACCGGGATAGGGAGTGCCCAGCAAGATTCCCGGTGAGGGTAGTTCCCGGGACAGGTCCCGGATTCGTTCCAAGCCCTGCATAATGCCTTGGATAAACCAGGCCCGATCCAGCAAGTCCTGAGGGGGATAGCCGCTAAGATACAGCTCGGGGAGCACCAGGAGATCGGACCCTTCCTTATGAGCCTCATAAAATGCTGCTGTCAGAGCATTAATGTTGCCTGGGATATCTCCCACAGTGGGATTTAATTGGGCTAGAGTAATCTTCATGCCATCAAATCCTTTCCCAATCCTTTTAGTCCGCTTCTTGGTGCCTGCAGGTTCACCAAGGATATGCTTTGCCTGAACGGTGGTGATAGTGTTCAGACCCCATAATATTTTGGAGGGCATTTAGAACCACTATTAGTCTGCCTACTCAATATCGGACAATAGAGGAAAAAAATCAAGCAGTGCCGCTGAAGTATACAATATTCCTGACTTATAAGCATTGCAGGATTCATCCTGAGCATATAAAATATATCTGGGCATGTAAAATGATGAACCAAAGACGGAGTATCATTAAGGACAAAGGCGTCCAAGATATGTTAAAGGCCACTATTACGGCGTTGCAATACATATCTTGGACGCTTTTTTGCGCCCATTAACGGTTGCCCAAGGGATAAGAATGAAGGCAGGTGATGCCATTGGGAGGAAAAATACTAGTTGCCAGTTCGGCCGCAGCGGAAAGAAAACTAATTACTGAAATCCTGCGTTGGGCTGGACATACGCTAAGTGCAGAGACAGCAGATATTGCTCATACTTTGCGCAGAACCCGTTCCCTGTTTCCCGATCTAGTTATCATAGATAGTGCTTTGGATGGAAACAGAGGCTTTAAGGTGGCGGAGATAATAGCCCAGGATCAATTAGCAGCAGTACTATTGTTAGTTGATAGCGATGTTTTCCCCCAGGCCAGGAATTATCATTATTTAATCAGACCCGTCAATCATAATTCTCTGGTACCAGCCATAGAAGCAGCCCTCTATTACTGGAGAAGGGAGAATAACCTTAGAGAACGGATAAGAAAACTGGAGGACACTTTACAGACCCGTAAAATTACCGACAAAGCTAAAGGACAGTTGATAGACAAATTGAATATGAGCGAACAGGAAGCTCATCGCTTTATTCAAAAAGAGGCCATGAGAAGAAGTGTAACCTTAAGACAAGTGGCGGTGGAAATCTTGGATAGATTGGGAACTGAGCTTAAAGAAAAAAGGAGTGATGGAGATGAGTTTTAACATTCCGAAAGAAAAAAAGATCGAAGTTATGGAAAAAGTGAAAGCCCATGGGGTGCGTTTTATAAGAATGCAGTTTACTGATATTGCCGGCATACTAAAAAATATCGCCATTCCCGTTTCCCAGTTGGAGAAAGCCCTGGATGGTGATTTAATGTTTGATGGTTCATCTATCAACTGGTTTGCCAACATTGAGGAATCAGATATGTTTTTGATTCCCGACCCGGATACTTTCGCCATATTCCCCTGGAGGCCTTCCAACGGTGCTGTAGCTAGGCTGATCTGTGATGTATATACACCGGATATGGAACCATTTATCGGTGATCCCCGCACCAATCTAAAGCGGATAGTCCAGGAAGCCCTGGATATGGGATATATAATGAATGCAGGTCCGGAATGTGAGTTTTTCCTGTTCCTGGTCAACGAACAGGGCAAGCCTATCCTGGCCACCCAGGATGATGCCGCCTATTTTGATATAGCTCCTATCGATCTGGGTGAGGATGCCCGCCGGGATATGGTTTGTACTCTGGAGGATATCGGCTTTGAAATCGAAGCTTCTCATCACGAGGTAGCTCCGGGACAGCATGAAATTGACTTTAAGTATGGCCCCGCAGTAAGAGTAGCCGATGATATACAAACCTTTAAACTGGTAGTAAAATCGCTGGCCGAGCGCCACGGCTTGCATGCTACTTTTATGGCCAAACCTATTGCCGGCATCAATGGTTCCGGCATGCATACTCACCAGTCCTTGAGCAATTTGGAGGGAGTAAATGTTTTTTATGATGCCAACAGCCCCCATGGTTTAAGTGATATTGCCCGCTGGTACATGGGCGGAATCATGGCTCATGCCCGGGGTCTTACCGCTGTCACTAATTCCAGCATCAACTCCTATAAACGCCTGGTGCCTGGTTATGAAGCTCCAGTTTATATAGCTTGGTCCGAGAAAAATCGCTCCTGCCTGGTCCGGGTTCCGGCCAAGCGTGGATCCTCCACCCGTATCGAAGTACGGCATCCGGATCCCATGTGCAACCCTTATATGGCCATGGCCGTAATGCTGGCTGCTGGATTGGATGGAATCAGGAATAAAATCGAACCCCCGGCTGCCATTGATCAAAACATTTATCATATGAGCAAAGAGGAGAGAGTAGCGCTGAATATACCCAGTCTGCCCGGATCACTGGAAGAAGCCCTGGAAGATTTAAAGGGGGATGAAGTGATTAAGAAGGCCTTAGGACCCCATATTCTGCCTAAATTCATGGCGGCCAAGGAAGCTGAGTGTGACTCTTATCGCTTAAGCGTCACCCCTTGGGAAATCAGGGAGTACCTTAAACGTTACTAAAGCAAGAGAGGAGTGGAACAGATGAGCTTAAGAGAGGGAGAAATAAGAATACCCAGTGGATGCGCTATTGCCGGTATTTTGAACCGCTCCGGCCAGAGCTTTAATGGCCAAACTATTATCTCCTGCATAGCTAATATGCATCAGCGCTCCAACGGGCTGGGAGGTGGCTTTGCCGCCTATGGGATTTATCCTGAGTACGCCCGGCACTATGCCTTGCATATATATTATGATCACGAAAAGGCCAGAGAAGAGTGTGAATATCATCTGAACCACAATTTTGACATAGCTTTGCAGGGTCCGGTGCCGGTAAGAAGACAGGCCCGAATTCATCATGCTCCCGTAATATGGCGTTATTTTGCCCAGCCCAAGGAGGGACGCCTGTACCAGGAAGAAATAGACCCGGCCGAATTTATTTTCCGCTCGGTAATGTATATTAACTCCTGTATCTGCGGAGCCTATGTAGCTTCCAGCGGCCAGAATATGGCGGCTTTTAAGGGAGTAGGTTATCCGGAAGACATCGGGGAATTCTTCCGACTGGACGACTATTCAGCTTACCTGTGGACTGCTCATGGCCGTTTTCCCACCAACACTCCGGGTTGGTGGGGAGGCGCTCATCCCTTCACCCTCTTAAACTGGTCGGTGGTCCATAATGGAGAGATATCTTCTTACAGCACTAACCGCCGGTTTTTGGAGATGTATGGTTATACCTGTTCTCTGCAGACAGATACTGAGGTTATCACTTATGCGGTGGACCTGCTCATGCGGCGCCATGCTTTGAGTTTGGAAGACACGGTAGATGTTATATCAGCCCCTATGTGGGTGGATATGGAAAACAGCCAGCAAGGCCGCTTAAGGAGGACCTATGCCAGCCTCTTGCTGAATGGTCCCTTCTCCATCATAGTTGCTACCGGAAATGGCATGATGGCCATTAATGACCGCATTAAACTGCGGCCCCTGGTGGCGGCTGAGAAAGGTGACTGTTTGTACGTGAGCAGTGAAGAAGGGGCCATCAAGGTGGTTGAACCATCACCGGATCGGATCTGGTCTCCGGGCGGAGGTGAACCGGTAATTGGACTACTATATGGTAAAGAAAAGCTAATTGAAGCGGAAGTCATTAAGGCCCAGTCGGCCTGAAGGGAGGGGAGATTTATGGGTGTTCCATTAAATACAGGCCCAGGGATGAGCACCCCGGTATTTAAAGTAGAGCGCGACCTTAATCGATGTATACAGTGTGGGGTTTGTGTGGGACAGTGCGCCAATGAGGTTCATCATATGGAAAGTGATGGCTGGATGTGGGTGGAAGAGGAAAAATGTGTGGCTTGCCAGCGCTGTGCGGTCTTATGCCCTACCCGAGCTATAAGCATTACTGATTTTCCGGTAATCTTTAGGCAAAATAGCCACTGGAAATCGGCTAATTTAAGAGAACTGTACCGTCAGGCTGATAGCGGAGGGGTTCTATTAACCGGTATGGGTAATCCCAGGCCCTATAAGAGTTATTTTGATCATATACTGCTCAATGCCAGTCAGGTAACCAATCCTTCCATTGATCCCTTACGGGAACCCATGGAATTGACCACTTACCTGGGCAATAAAGGGGCAAATATGGAGGGGGAGGAAAAACCCTATCTTCATTTGCAGCTGCCTATTATGTTTTCAGCCATGTCCTTTGGTTCGGTCAGTTTAAATGTACAGAAATCCCTGTCGGCAGCAGCCCGGGAACTGGGCACATTCTGGAATACCGGTGAAGGGGGACTGCACCCGGATTTGAAGGAATTCGGTTCTTGTGCCCTAGTACAGGTAGCCTCAGGCAGGTTTGGAGTACATCCGGGATACCTGGAAAATTCAGCTGCCATTGAAATAAAGATCGGTCAAGGGGCCAAACCAGGCATTGGCGGACACCTGCCCGGCGAAAAGGTAAGTGAAGCAGTTTCCCTGACCCGGATGATTCCGGCCTGGTCGGATGCCATATCTCCAGCCCCCCATCATGATATTTACTCTATCGAAGACTTGGATCAGCTGATTGAAACCTTGAAAGTGGCCAGCGGCTATAGCAAACCCATTGCAGTAAAAGTGGCGGCAGTTCATAATATTGGGGCCATAGCTTCCGGTATCGTAAGGGCCGGCGCCGACATATTGGTTATTGATGGATTCCGGGGTTCCACCGGTGCTGCGCCTATGAGAATAAGAGACAACGTAGGCATACCTATTGAAATGGCACTGGCTGTGGTAGACAGCCGCTTGAGAGATGAAGGAATTCGGCAGCAAACTTCCCTGGTGGTGGCTGGTGGCATACGAAACAGTGCAGATGTAATTAAAGCCATCGCTCTGGGGGCCGATGCAGTCTATATTGCCTCTGCGGCCTTGGTCGCCTTGGGCTGTCACATGTGTCAGATGTGCTTTACGGGTAAGTGCAATTGGGGATTGGCTACTACCAACCCGGAATTGAGCAAACGACTAAACCCGGAATGGGGCCGAAAAAGAGCAAAAAACCTTGTATCAGCTTGGGGGCATGAGATTCAGGAAATGATGGGCGGCATGGGTATTAATGCCATCGACAGCCTGAGGGGCAACCGGTTAATGCTGCGGGGGATAGGTTTGAACCCGCAGGAATTGGAACTACTCGGGATCAAGTCGGTGGGAGATTAGGAGTGAGAGAGCATGAAAGTTATAGCAATACCTGAATACTGTCTGGGCTGCGGTTTGTGTGAGATTTACTGTGCGGCTGAGCACGATGGGTATCAGGGTAAGGTGTTAAAAGCCTATAAAAGGGGGCAGCCAGATCCCCGCTCCTTATTGCTGGTCAACGGGCCGATATCCAGCCTCAATACCTGCAGGCATTGTGATGATGCACCCTGCCTCCACGCCTGTATCAGCGGGGCTATTAAACGAGATGAAGGAGGTATTATATATATTGATGAACAGCGTTGTGTACAGTGTTATACCTGTGTGATGGTGTGCCCCTATGGGCATGTTCATCCCTCGGGCAGGAGCGGGCGGATCATTAAATGCGACTTGTGTCGGGACAGTGAAGGCCTGCCTGCCTGTGTCATTCACTGCCCCAACGGGGCTTTAAAACTCTGGTCAGGGGGGGAGGAATTATGAAATACCTTATTGTAGGCAACGGTATAGCCGCTTGTGGAGCGGTGGAAGGAATCAGAAATAAGGATAAAAACGGAGAGATTACCATTATTGATGGGGAAAAGCGAGGTGCCTATACCAGGCCCCTGATCAGCTATTATCTTTCTGATCCCGATGCTTACCGGGATATAAATTACCGTTCTCCAAATTTTTTCCGGGAACAGCAGGTTAAGGTTGTTCCCGCCCAGGCCTTGCACATTGACCCTGCTCTTCAGCGGCTCACTTTGGATGATGGCCGGCAGTTATCCTATGATAAGCTCTTGTTAGCCACCGGATCCAGACCGGTTCAGCTTCCCATCCCAGGGGCAGAACAGGCCTGGGTAAAAAACTTTTATACCCTGCAAGAGGCAGAAGAGATACAGGATGAGTTAGAAAAGGTACAGCAAGCAGTGATAGTCGGTAGCGGTTTAATAGGTATGAAAGCAGCCGAAGCTTTGTATAAAAGGGGTCGTTCGGTACAGCTGCTGGAAAAAGAATCCCGCATCCTGCCTAGGCAATTAAGCCCGGGACCGGCCGGGTTTTTACAGACTTACCTGAGTAAACAGGGCTGGGATATTATTCTGGGGGAGGAAGTGACTCTTATTCATCCTGACCATAAAGTGGAACTTAAGAGCCACAGGCTGATCCCCGCCGATCTGGTAATAATAGCGGCAGGTACCCGGCCTCAGCTTGAACTGGCCCGGCAGGCCCAACTGCAAGTTAATCGGGGTATCGTGATAGATTCATATTTTAGAACTTCGGATGATAATATATATGCGGCAGGGGATGTGGCTGAAACCATGAACATTACTAGCGGTAAGCCTGAGCTAATGGCCCTTCTGCCCCATGCCCACCAGGAAGGTTATCTGGCCGGTTGCAACATGGCCGGATATAATAGTCCGGATACCGGCAATATTTTAATGAACTCCCTTAGATTATTAGGTTGGAACATCTGTTCCGCCGGAGCTTTGGAAGACCAGGAAGCAGATTTGCTCAGCTGGGGTAACAAAGAGCAGCTGTTGGAACTCAAGATAAAGGATAATTTCCTGCGGGGATATGTGGCCATTAATGTACCGGAAGTAGTAGGGCCTCTTACCAACGCTATCCGCCATAAAATAAGTATTCCCGCCGGTGGGTGGGAGGAATTTATAAATCAGGGACCGTCCCTGAAGAATATTCCCCTCACTTACTGGCAGGAATTAAGGAGGATTGAGACCTATGGCAGTGATTAATGCTGAGGAATACGGGCAGCAGGAATTAATTCAGCTGCTTAAGCAGATAGAGGATCAGGACATAGAGGTCAAGGGCTTGTGTGGACAGCGTTATGTAGCTTGTGGTTGGCAGAACAGGAAGTCCTTGACTTTACACGGAGTACCCGGTAACAATTTGGCCGCTTTTGCTGATGGACCTCAAATTACAGTCTATGGCAATGCCCAGGAAGGGGTAGCCAATACTATGAGCAGTGGACATATCCAGGTACACGGCCGGGTAGGAGACATTGCTGGTTACGGTATGCGGGGGGGAGAATTATTTATCAAGGATGAAGCCGGTTATCGTCTGGGTATCCATATGAAAGCCTACCGGGAGCTGAAACCGGTGATAGTGGTAGGGGGTTCGGTAGGGGCTTTTGCCGGGGAATACATGGCCGGAGGTACCCTCATAGTCCTGGGTCTGAAAGATGATAACCCCCTGGTGGGGGCCTATTGCGGAACCGGTATATATGGAGGAGAGATATATTTAAGAGGAGATTACCCGGGCAAAAATATTGCCTCTAATATTGAAAAGACTCTGCTCTCGGAAAGGGATTTAGATAATATCATTGACTACCTCAATAGATATTCTATATATTTTAATTATCCGTTGGAAAAAATACTGGAAAAACCATTCACCAAATTATCAGTGAAAAACGTCAGGCCTTTTGCGGGTCTGTATGCGGGTTTTGTTAGTTAAAAGATGGAAAGGGGGTAAAAAATGAATTTTACCAAAATGCAGGGCCTGGGCAATGACTTTATTCTCATGGAAGTGGCTTCCTTTGAGGAGGCCCAGAGATTTCAGGCTTATGCCCGGCAACTCTGTGACCGGCACTGGGGTATTGGAGCCGATGGTTTGATATTATTAGGCCCTGACCAGGAAGAGGATATATTTATGCGCATTTACAACTCTGATGGCTCCGAGGCCCAGATGTGCGGCAATGGGATCAGGTGTGTGGCATTATATGCTCGCCAGAATGGTCTGGTGGATAAAGACAGCTTTCGAGTTCGCACCCAGGCCGGTGTCCGCTGTCCCCAAATATTGAGTTGCGATGGACAGAAGTTGGTCCGGGTGGACATGGGAGAACCTGAGTTGGAAACAAGTCGTATACCAGTGAGGGGCAGCGCTAGCAATACCGGCATTCCCTTATCTGCGGCCGGGCAGGAATTTGTGATTACTGCAGTTTCCATGGGTAATCCCCACTGCATTATTTACCGGGATGACCTCAGCCTGGTGCCCCTGGCTGATTGGGGACCGCAAATCGAGACTCATGCCAGCTTTCCAGAAAAGACCAATGTGGAGTTTGTACAGGTCCTTAATGATGAGGAACTGGAAGCGGTGGTCTGGGAAAGGGGAGCCGGAATAACCCTAGCCTGTGGAACCGGGGCTTGTGCCGTTTTGGTTGCTTCGGTACTAAGTGGCAAATCCAAACCCAAGGCTACCGTCAGACTGCCCGGAGGAGAGTTGTATATTGAGTGGAACCAAGAAGATAACCATGTTTATATGAGCGGTGCGGCAATCGAGGTTTTTCATGGCACCATAGAATTAAAATAGTATTTCCCTGGGAAAAGTTACATTTCGCGGTTCAGATGTATAAATATCCGGCGCCGGAGTGGCATGGCCTATCACAGGGTGTTGCCTTCATGCTGCATAAAAGGCTACTACCTATTTATGCACATAAAGCAGTTGTGCTTGGTTTTTCGCAGGAGATCAAATAGTAATATTCATCAAAAAGTCTAAAGGAGGACCAGGATGATAGAAAACAATGCTATGCAAAGTCTACCCCCGTACCTGTTTGCCAGGATAGAGAAGAAGATAGAGGAAGCCCGAGAAAAGGGTATGGACATAATAAACCTGGGTATCGGCGACCCGGATCAGCCTACACCCAAACATATCATAGACCGAATGGCTGAGGCCATATACGATGCTGCCAATCATCAATATCCCTCTTCAGTAGGGCTGTTGTCCTTTCGCCAGGCCGTGGCCAACTGGTATAAGAGACGCTTTAACGTGGATTTGGATGCTAAAAGCGAGGTGGTATCACTATTAGGATCGAAAGAGGGTATAGCCCATATATCCTTTTGTTACCTTAATGCAGGAGATATCAACCTGGTTCCGGCTCCCGGCTACCCGGTATATGGAATTGGCACCCTTTTAGCCCAAGGAGAATCCCACATCATGCCTTTGAAGGCTGAGAATAATTTCTTGCCGGTCCTAGAGGATATACCCGAGCAGGTAGCCAAAAAAGCAAAATTAATGTTTTTAAATTACCCCAATAACCCCACCGGGGCAGTGGCTGATCTGGCCTTTTTCTCCCAGGTGGTAGAATTTGCCCGCAATTATGATATCCTGGTCTGTCATGACGCTGCCTATACGGAGCTCTGTTATGATGGGTTTAAGCCCCCCAGCTTCTTGCAAGCCCCTGGAGCTAAAGAGGTAGGCATTGAGATCAACTCATTATCCAAACCCTACAATATGACCGGCTGGAGAATTGGCTGGGCCGCAGGTAATCCGGCAGCGGTAGAAGTGCTGGGGCGCTTTAAGTCCAATGTTGATTCCGGCGTTTTTCAGGCTATACAGTACGCGGGTATAGAAGCCCTGGAAGGCTCTCAGGACAGTTTGCAGAAGATGCAGGAACTCTACCAACAGCGCCGGGACACTGCCCTGGCAGGGCTTAAAAAGATAGGCCTTATAATCACTCCCCCTAAAGGAACCTTTTATCTATGGGTTCCAGTTCCTCAAGGCTATAATTCCTCAGATTTTGCGGAAGAGGTCCTGGAAAAGGCCAGTGTAATCATCACCCCCGGTCTGGGCTATGGAGAACACGGGGAAGGATATTTCCGTATTACCCTGACAGTGGATAAAGACAGGTTGGCGGAAGCCTTTGATCGTATACACAAGGCATTTGGTAAATTCTAAGCGGGTCTGTGATAGCCCACCAAGTGCGTAGGGGCCACCTGTGGTCGGCCCGCCGGTCCTCTTCCTAAATATCGTTTTAGGCCCGAACTGGCGGTCAAAGACCGCCCCTACAATCTTCGGGAGCAAGCGCCCAACCACCGATGTAAGCCCGTAGGGGCCACCTGTGGTCGCCCGATACAGGACGGGTATCTTTAGGTTCCCAGCATCCAACAAATTATGAATAGAAATGAAATTATGGCCAATGCCCAATAGTCACTTCTACTAAAAACCAGTTGGCGTAGATATGTTCTGCTTCCAGCTTGGTATCCCCGAGCTTCCATGGCTTCTACCAGATCATCCGAACGGCGAAGAATGTTTATGGTCAAAGGAGTAGCAATAGCAATAATTCTGCTAATATTTCCCTTCAGGCTGCCCGGATGTAAATTGGCACCCCTGGCTAATTGTGCTTCTTGAATATTATTCATCTCTATCCTAAGGGCGGGAATAAACCGAATAGCCATACCTACCATCAAGGCTATATTGTGAGAAGAAATACCGATTACTCGCAAAGGTCTTAACAAAGCTTCTACCCCTATGGTAAGGTCTGATAACGATGTAGTCATAGTTAGCAGTGACGCGCTCAGGATCAAAAGAAGGAATCTTCCCGCCTGAAATACTCCCAGATACAGCCCTTCATAACTAATCATAATCGGAGCCAGGGAGAACAGCGGTATGGAGTTTACAGGAGAAAACAAAACATAGATGAAGAAAAGCATGGTTAGCAGAGGCCAGACCGGGCGACTGCTCTTAAATAGCGAACCTATACCGATCTTGGCCAGCCAGGAGATGGCTAAAACAACCCCGCTGGCCAGCATCAAACCAGTGGGGTTAAGATCCAGTATTATCAAGCTAAAGGCCAAGACCGCCAGTAATTTAACCCTTGGGTCGCAACTGTGTATGGGAGATTTTAGGTCCATATACTGTCCAAACTCAGGCATAGCGGCCTACTTTCCGGAATGTATAATTTAATTCCTTTTATTTATTATTTTCCAGCCAAGTGTAAATCTCGGCGGTGGCTTCGTCAACGGTCATAATGCTTTTTTGCTTATCATAATAAGGATGCAGTCGGCTCATAAGTTCAACTATAATGGGCGGTGACAGTCCCAGAGCCTTAAGCTTTTCCGTCTCGTTTAGAATATCTCTGGCAGTTCCATCGGCTATAATTTGACCGTTGCCCATTAACAGCACTCGGTCTGCCCGCAAGGCTTCTTCCATGTTATGAGTAATGTGAATAATGGATATTCCGCCTGTCTTTAGTTGGTCCAGAATAGTCAGCACTTTCTCTTTGGAGGCCGGATCAAGGGAAGAAGTGGCTTCATCCAAAATAATATATTTGGGCTCCATTGAGAGTAAACCGGCCAATGCCAGAAGTTGCTTTTCCCCTCCGGACAAGGTGTAAGGGGCTCGTTTCTCAAATCCGCTTAGGCCTACCATTTCCAGGGCCCTTTTTACCCTTTGGCCAACCTCAACACTGGGCAAATTAAGGTTGCCTGGGCCAAAGGCAACATCTTCTTCCACGCTCATGCCCACTATTTGATGGTCTGGATTCTGGAAAACCATACCCACCTTACGCCTTATTTCTATATGATTTTTGCTTTCCTCAGTGTTCAGGCCATCAATTTCAATCTCTCCACAGCTAGGAAGCAGCAAGGCATTTAGGTGGCGAATAAGGGTGGTTTTGCCGCTGCCTTTAGCGCCTATTAACACAATATACTCCCCTTCTCCTATGGTCAGGTTAATATTAAGCAGGGCTGGTGGGAGGTGGGGTTGATAAGTGTAGCTCAAGTTTTTGACCTCAATCATCATGTTCTCCTCGTAGCGTATTGGGCTTTTATTCTGGAAGCCAGAAACGCAGCAGCCAGTAATTTCACCAATTCAGGCAGAACAAAGGGTACCACACCTACAAAAATAGCAGTTATAAGTGACAAGTGGGTAATGATGGAGAGCCAAAGGGTGCCAATGCTATAGAGAAGCAGGTCACCAGCCAATATAGCCAGGGCTATGCCTATTATACCTTCTTCTGCCTGGGCTTCCACTATTTTTCCAATGATATAAGCTCCAAGTATAAAGCCCAGGAGATAGCCTCCGGTTGGGCCCAAGAGTACGCCCAAACCTGCCTTGCCCCCAGCAAAAACAGGCAGACCCATGCAGCCTAGAATTACATATACCACCTGACTTAAGGCTCCGGTCCTACCACCCAATATGACTCCACTCAGGGCGGTGAAAAAGGTCTGCAGAGTAAAGGGAACGGGTTGCATTGGAACAATAATAAATGCACCAATGGCTGTTAAGGCTCCAAAAAAGGATGCGTATACCATGGAGCGCAATGGACTGTAAGTAAATGGCTTCAAGGCGGATACCTCCAGGCAGCTAATATCATCTAATCCAATTAAAACTATATTATACATGCCCAGAGCTATTGTCAACCAATTTTAAATACCAGGTTAACGTTGATGGGAGTTTTCTTACTGGGGTTTAAAAAGTACTTCGCCGGACATGAGATGGTGAATATTACCCAGGCCATCCCTGACCAGGAGAAAACCATTGTTGTCAATATCAATGGCCCGGCCATCAGTTATTCCGCTAACCTGGTGGATTTTGATATCACGACCTATTACCAGGGATAAGCTTCTTACTTTCTCCAAAATTTCAGTGAACCCACCTGATATTAACTGCTGGTAGCGCTGCTCCAACTGTAGCAAAAGGATTTGAAGAAGCTGAACTCGTGAAACAATGCGCCCTGCTTCCTCCCGGACTGATGTGGTAATACCGCGCAATTCTTCGGGAAAATCTTCAATAAGAGTGTTAACGTTTAAGCCAATACCGGTCACAATAAACTCGATGCCATCCATAGCGGTAATGGCTTCAGTCAGTATTCCGGCTATGTTTCTGCCCTTTATAAGCACATCATTAGGCCATTTGATGCCCGAGTGTATC
>JAAYJK010000044.1 GCA_012522955.1 Syntrophomonadaceae bacterium | reverse complement strand
TGCAGGCTTATCAGCCAGAGTCATTTCAGCTGTTGCTGGCAGGGCCAGGATCATATCATCTACGGCTTTTGCTGCTTCCAGGTCTGCTATCTTTACAGCCAGACTGTCCAACAGGCTCTTCTCTACGGTCAATCTGGCCTGGGCCGCAGCGCTCAGTAAATCATAGTCATTTTGAGCTGCAGTTAACAAGTCTCGCTGTTCAATGGTGATGGTTTCCGCTGTTCTGCTTAGTATTATATCATGCTGGCCCTTGAACTCCTCCGCATGTATCTCCGCCAGCTCTGTCAGAGTGACTATAACATTATAGGTATCCATGCCATTTACTTTTATATTGCCGGTGAAGGTATCATAATCCGTTGCTGAAACAATATAAGTATAATTCCCATCAATCAGATATATAGTTGCCTGGCCATCCGGCCCGGTAACAACCGTAGGATAACCAGGAACTGAAATACTGGCTCCGCTGATAGCAGTTGTTCCGTCTTTCATATTTACAGAAAAAGTAACCTCATAGGTGGGTTGAAGGGTCATACTGCCCACTGAGGTGTTGCCAAATACTGTTATTTCACCACTTAGGCTTTGGAATCCGTCTTTGGACACACTGTAGCTATAAGTACCGTTGGCCAGACCAATAGCAGCTGTTTCTCCTACCACTGTTGATGTCTTGTTGGTACCGATTATCTCTAGCATTGCTCCCTCGCCGTTAATTATAGTGAAGGTGACCAAGGGCTGACCACTGGTGGTGAAGCTGGTATTCAAGGTCTTTCTGTTGCCGCTGTCGTCAAAGGCTATGATGTTCAGGCTATGACTGCCGTCATCCAGACCTCCCAACAGATCATAAACATAACGTCCCTCTTCATCGGTATAGATGCCTGTGCTCACATCAACCCCATCCAGTTTTAAGGAGATGGACTCCACATAGCCCAGGGTATCTGTAGCGGTAAATATTATCCTGGCCATATCATGGTCCAGGCTGGCCCCATCGGCCGGGCTGATCAGTGTAATCTCCGGTGCTCCTTCATCTTCGGGCAAGAGGGACTGTACGGTAAACTCAGTAGTGGTATCACTGCTGTAATCCGCCCCGTAGTTGGCCCCCTTCATATATACTTTATATGGAGTGGCTGAAGGTTTAAAGGTATAGGAACCGCTGAAGTTGCCGAAGCTGTCTGGAATAAATATATTCACTGCCACGTCATTCACAAAGAGTACGGCCAGTTTATTCGGAGCTATGGTTCCGCTCACCACTAGTTCCGGGTTATAGCCATCCAGGTAGACAGTATCCCCAGCACCAACTTCCGAGCCATTGTAGTATACTGCTTCCGGCAATGGAATCGTTTCAACCTCTCTTACTACTACGGAAATTGGCACTGTGCGGCTATAACTCTGGTCATCATTTTTATGCCAGGGGGAACCCTGGTCTCCCGCGGCCAGAATATTGTCCAGATTGGCATTGAGATTGCTTCCAGTAACCGTTACTTTCAGCCCAATAGTATAGGATCCGGCCTCCAGCTGGGCGGGCAGGGTGAATTGGGGTACCAGAACTTTGCCATCTCCTGCTGCTACCGAGAAATCACTGCTTTGGGCCAGGGTTTGACCGAATATCCGGGTGCTCAGATCCGGGAGCGACAGCTCTTCTCCATCTAGGCCAATGAAACTGGTCACCTCAAGATCTACCTCTTCTAATTCCCCGTTTCCGGAGCTCTCATATATGCTTATTTCTGTTTCAACTTCCTGAGTTTCCGTTAGCGCAGCATCAGCCATGATGTTTCCGGGGGGAACCATGTCAAATACGGTGCCCAAGTCAGGCAGTTGCCCGATCTGCAAGGTATAGTACTCTTCCTCATTGGATCCTTGAATGTTAATGGCATAATCACCGCTGGGGTTTTTGATTACCAGGAGATCTCCTTCTCTTACTATACTGCGCAGCTCTGCTGTATCAAGCCCTGCACCACTTACTTCCATGCTGATATTGCTGCCGTCCAGGGCTGCCAGCAGAATTCTCAATTCTGCGCTGCCTTCCTTGGCGGTGAATGTTACTGTGTCTGAAACGGGGTTTCCTTCTCCTCCCAGATAGCCGCTACGGGGTATGCTGTAGTCATATTGGCTGCGCATGGCTGTAATCTGAGCTTCATTGCCGGTCATAAAATGTTTGACATAAGGTCCATGCAAACCGGCAATGGACATGGAGGAAGGCTCGGCCAGTTCAAAGCTCAGATACAGATCAAATCCGGCTGGATCCCGAAGGGTGGCCTTGGGGGCATATATATCGGCAACAAATTGCCTGCTTTCCCCTACCCCGACTGAATCCGCTGGCACCGAAGCCGAGTATATCACTCCGTTGCCATCTATAATCTGTATTATCGGAGCCACGGTAATAGCTCCGCTATGGTCATTGCGAATATTGATCACCGCATGACCCTGACCAAATTCTTCATCATCACCGATGGTGATATCGCTCACATCTACACCCAATACCATAATAGGTAGAGGTGGATCTATTTTTTTCCATTGATCAACTGCTGCAAATACCGATTGGACCGACTGGGCTACTTGATAGGTTTTGGCCGCCGCCAATCCGGAATTTACATATACTTCAGCTGCGGCCCGAGCCATTAGCTGGGCAGTAGAACTATCCGCTTTATTAAGACTATCTGCCCAGGGACCTACTACTGCATCTCCCATGCTATTGGCCAGGCTGTTTACCAGACCTATCCCGGCCATGGTTGTGCCACTGCCAAAGGATAGTGCTGCTCCCATAACTGCTGAGGCAGTAACCGTAGTTTTGACCAAGTTAAGATTCCAGCGGTCGGCTACTTCGGTATAACCCTTGGCCAAAGCAGAATTAAGTTGGTTAAAGGCCAGGTAGAGATCCTTGTATTCCACTTGTTCAGGCAACAGCTGTCCTTCTTCTCCTTTATATATCCAAATATTGCGATACCGACCCAGGCTGCTGTCAGGTAATGGTCTCAAAGTGCCGTTTTCATCCCGGTTGGCATAAACATACTCCAACTGCTGGTTCAAGCTCTTCAGATAATTCAAAAGCACCTGAGCCGGATAATAGGCAGTGTCGGGATTACCTTTTACCTTGTAACTCTCCAGCAGATCCTTGGTTTCTTCTAAGAATAGCTGGGCTTGATCGGCTAATTGGTTCAGTTCCATATACCGAATCGCACCTGTTGCAGCCGTATTATATGCGGCGATAGGAGAATAACCTTCGGCCTGAAGCTGTTTCATTTTTTGGTAGTATTCATCTCGGTCGGCTATGGGTACATTCATTGCACTTACCGCTGTTTCCACCAGGAACTCTATTCTACCGGCTTTATCATCGGTAGCATAGCTGGCCAGATTGGTTTTAAAATCAGCTATGAACTGCTCGGTATTACCACTTATATCGGCACGCCCATGCAGGGTAGCTCTTAACAGCTCTGCCATGGCATCATTGGACTGATAGGTGGCGGACTGGGCTGCCAATCGGGGCAGATTGCCTATATCCTTAACCCACTGAGGAGCGTAGGAACCAATTTCCTGCATCTGACTACCATCCCATAAGGCAGCAAGATCCTTGGCAAAATCTCCTAGCTTAAAGGTAGCTTGGTCTAGCTGTTCTAAAGAGGTTTCCATGGTTTTATAGCTAACCAAGCCATTTTTGTCTATGGCATCCAATATGGACAAAATCTGTCCGGAGTCTATTCCCAAAAGCTTAGCCATAGTTAAGTCAGTAGTTTTGCGCAACAAGACTTTATCAGCGGAGTTACCCTGCAATAGGTATTTGGCCATCATAACACTAGCTCCCAGGGTAGTAACCTGCTGAGCATGGTCCACTGAAGCTGCGGCCAGGAGATTGTTCTTTTCAGCAATTTCTTGCCCTTGCCCCTGCATTTTCATCAGGCTGTCTAAAGCTTTAGTATCACCATTTTGCTTGACCTGATCGTACAGCTTTCCATACAAAGCCAAAGCGTCTTTCATATCCTGGGCTGCTTTTATTCTAAAGGCTTCCGCCTGGGCTAGATGCTGCTTCCGTATATCTTCATCACTTGCCTCTACTGCCAGCTTACTTGCCTTGGAAGCCTCACCGGCGTTCTGGAAAGAAGACTTGATCTTCTGCTCATAGGCAGTCAGTTGGTCATGGGCTCCTGCATAATGATTTAGCATATCAGCTGCATCCTTAGTATAATCACCCAGACTACTCAGTTTCTCTTCCCAGTTAACCGTACCGATCCATTCCGCCAACTTATCCCGGTTTCTCTGGGCCCCACTGTCCAATTGCAGGGCTTTTTCCACCTTATCCAGGGACTCTTTGATCTGTTTGGCATCGGTACTTATCAAAGCTTTTTCTTCTGGGGTCAGGCTGGCTAGTATATCAGCATCCTCCCGGTTTAATTTATTGGCCCATTTGGAAATTCCCGCGTTGATCTTGTTATAGGTATCCTTCCAACCTTTTACTGCTGAGACCATGGAGGCCAGCTTGGATATAGCATCCATCCCATAGGTCATTGATTCCGCCACCTGAACATTAAGGAAATAATCATCAGTGTTCAGAATGCTATCACTAAGATTGTCTGCTATTTTATTTATATTTCCATCCAGATGGTCATTCATGGCCTCTACTTCCTCAATGATCTGGTCAATTATGGCAGTAAAAGCTTGCTGGTTATACTTCTGTAAAGTCAGGGGAGCAGTAACCACATTGCCTTGCTGACTGGTCTTTACTGCCAACCCAGGCAGTTTGGTCCAATCGCTGATGCCGGGAGCATATATGCCAAATTGTCCCAAGGTAGTCTCACCCGGGAGCAGGTCTCCCAGCACCAGATCTCCACCGCTCCAATTTATCCCGGTTTTGACGGCTGAACTCCTGAGGACTTTAGCTACCCCACCCACGGAAGGAATATTCGGAGGTGAAACTCTCAGGCCATAAGCCGGCCCCAGGCCTACATTGGTGGCATAAACCCTTAGTTCATAGTGGTCTTCAGTATCACTGGGAATCAGCTCATAACTCAGATAGACCTTAGGTTCAGGCCCTACTTCCTGACTCCTTACCGAGGTCAAACCGGAAAAACTGGTACCGCTGCTGCCGGTTGACATGGCACTGAAACCGGCCATAGAGCTGCTGTCGGTATCAAAACTGTATTCCAACCAAGAATAGATCTTGTTTAAGAGTTGCTTGGTTCCGAACAGATCTTTATACTCTGGGTAGGCTTCCATCAGTTTCCCGTAATAGGATTCAATCCCCTCTGGAGGTACAATGACGAAGTCCACCAGCAATTCTTCTCCGGGCCCTAGCTCATCAACGGTCAGAATTCCAGTATCCCCATCGAAATTTGTGCTTCCTGCACTGCCGGTCTTTTTAATACTCACCGTGGGCTGGACCAAAGCGGTGATAATCCGACTGCCCTCGCTCATAGTTCCATCCGCCTTAGGCATTCCATCCGCTACACGGAGAGTTATGTTGATATTCTGCATGAAATCATGGCTTGAAGGATTAACTAAGCGGAAATTGAGTTTGCTGCTCTGTTTTTCCATAGCTACATCCTGAGCAAAGCCAAAATCACTCAAGGCATCTCCCAAAGGTTCTGGTTGATTAACATTACTGCTAAACTTGGAAATAAAGCTGCGGCTGAATTCCTTGGTGTCCTTAACCGTGCTGCCGGCAAACAAACCGGTATACTTGCTGTCCATCCGGCTGATGCTGCTATCTTCACTTTCCAGATAGGATGATCCTGGCAGATACCTTACTCTCACCGGGATATCGCAAGTCAGGTTGGTGGACACTTCATCAATAATGGCTGAACCGCTGACTTTGATCATAAAATCGAACTCGGTTTCCTGGGTGTAAATAGGCACATTATTATCTGGCATAATATAAAGTCCTTCATCGTCCTTGACTGAAGTCCTAAATATACCGGTCCTGCTTTCCACATCAAAGGATACCTTGCTAAGATAACCTTCCCCGAAATAATCAACTTCGCTGATCCAGGCATTGATATTCTCTTCGCTTATTGATACTCCATCCGGGAAACTTACTGTAAATTCACCTTCAGCATCAGCTTCACCCAGAATAGCTTGATAGTAGAAGCTGTCTGTAAAGGCTATCCAGTTGACATCTTTAATTTCACCTGGTTTGAGGCTGCCCATTTCCCGGGAGCTTACTCTTCCGGCCGGAGTATTAAGCAGGAATGTTGACTCTGGTAGTCCGCTGCCGGAATTATCTATTTCAGCTCTTACTCCATATATGGCAGTCTCTGAGGAGGGATTGGTAATGGCTACTCCTCCCCGAACCTGGGCCGCCATATAATAAAATTCCGCTTCATCACCGGGGAAATTGGCTACTATAGCCGTTTCTTTATTGGCAAAGGTATCGTTCTCCATTTTATACAGGGCACTGGCATAATTGCCGGCGGCAATGGAAGTTGCTTCTGCATTTAAAATGGTATCGGCATTGAAATTGATTACGAAAGCCATTTCCTCAACCGTTATTACCTGTTCCATAAGATTTACTGCCGCAGGAACATCAACGGTTGCAGTATAGTTAGTTATTCCTTTCCCTGACACATTTATCATATAAAGTCCGGCCGGGATATTATCAAATCTTACCTGTCCTTTCAGCTTGCCCTGCCCATCGCTCTCACTAAGACCCTGGCTCTCACTTCCGTCAGCAGTCATGGCGGTTCGCACTGCACTTAAGGCCTGCTGACCAGCTTCGGCCTGGGGACCGATCAGTTCCACGTTCATCCCGGCCAGGGAGGTTTGTTTGCTGTTACGCAATTCAAATACTACCGTGCCTTGATTTGCTGCACCTACATTTATGGAAATGGGTACCCGCATCTCATTTATTCCATCAGCACTTAGTATCAGTTCATCTTCATAGACCCCTTCTTGAACCATGGTGCTAGGAGCTATGTACAATGAAACGATGGCTTTAGCTCCCGCATCCCGCAAAGATAGTCCATCCCCCAAGGGTAGGACTTCGCTTACTCCATTGGTGGTAAGGCTGATCCAGGGCAGTTGTTCCCGGGTAGTAACTGAAAAACCGCTAATGGCCTTATTGCCGTTATTGGTAATCCTGACTACCTGAGTGACTTCATCCCCGGGTCTCACTGCGCTAACAATATTAGATTTGCCCGGGCTTCCATCAGCTTCCCGACCACTAAGCACAGTAACCTCCATTTTAGCTACTGCTTCCTCCACTATGACCTCTATGGTCTGGGTACGGGTTTTAGAATTCAGGTTGGCTATCCAATTGCTGATGATAGTATAGGTATAGCTGCCTGGAACTACGCTTTCGGCTACATTAATAACTAGCTCAGCCGGGCTGCTGGCTCCCATAGCCAGGCTGCCTGAAGCCAGATCATAATTAAGCCCTGCACTTATTCCGCTTCCACCCATAGATCCGGAAGCATTTATGGCACTTACCTCCATGGTTCCAACGTTGGTCAGACTTCCTTTGATGAGGACACTCTTTCCCTGTACCACTTTAACTGCCGCCGGCAGGCTGAAACAAATACCCTCCACTGTAAATACTTGGGATTCGCTGGTTTTAATGATACCTGCGATATTAGTGGTAGCTTTGACACTGTAACTGCCTCCAAAATCACCCGGAAGCTGGAATTCATAACGGTAATCACCATTGGCTTCACAGGCTACCAGAGCTTTCCATTCCTCTTCCCCAATGATGCGGATCAATACTTTGCTGCCGCTGGAGGATACTCCTGATACATTACCCTGAATCACTATGGTTTCCCCGGCCCCATACTGCTGCACCGGCTGATTCTGCAGGTTGAATGTTTGAAGGGATATATCAAAATCATCTCTGCAGAGCAAGGATTGGGTTGCTGAAGCCAGCGGCGTTATGCCATCAGATAACCTGGCATCAACGAAGATCGTATAATCTCCGGTAGGCAAATCACTGAACTTTACCTGCCCTACATATTTGCCGATATTTTCGTTATATGAAAGGCTGCCGCTGGCTACCGGATCTTCAGCCGGAACTGAGCTTAAGCCCGAGCCGCTGTATACCCCATAGCTGAGCAGGGCATTATCCACCGGCTGCCAGTTCTTATCGGTATGCAATAGCCCGGCTCTTATAACTGCGGTGCCATTGGCAGTAATAGCATCGATGAAATCGAGGCTAAGCTCATAAGCTCCCCCTACATTAATTGATGCTGTTTTGTAGGCCTTACTGCGGTCCATAAGCCGCATTTTCTGTCCACTGTCAGCATATACCGCTAGGGTATATCTTCCGGTAGGCAGCAAATCAGCCTGCCAACTGGGCAGTACCACTTCAGTCGTTTGACCGGGATTGATTATTCCATCGAAATCGGTTTCGGCTTTCTTAACTCCGTTGGCATACAGGGTTACCTGGAAAGGAGCGCTGGTGACTACCGTACCATCATTGGTCAAAGTAACGGTAGTACTAACAGTGCCTCCAAAAGCGGTATCCAGGGCGCTAATATCAGTAACTGCCAATCCTGGCAACTGAGTAGTTATTTCGGCACTAAAACCGCTGGAAATCTCATTGTTGGCCAGGTTGCTTTCAACTATGGTCTTTCTTTCATTTACTCTCACTATGATATTCTGACCCCCAGCTACTGGCTTGGTCCAAATAAAGGATATGGGTAGGCTTTCCTCACGGCCAATCTGGCTTTTGACTATACTGCCTAAGTAGCTTCTATCACAATAGAAGGTCAGTTCAATATCGGCATCGCTGATAGCACTGCCCTGATTGAGAAGGTTCAAGGTCACCGTCACCGGATCATCCCCCAGAATCTGGCCGGAAGCAGGGGTAATTACAATATCCTCCAGACTAAAGTCGGGATAAACCATATTGATATTCCTGGTCAGGCTCTGACGGTTGTTGCTTTCATTAGACTCGATAATATAATTGCCCGGACCGTCAATCATGGCCTCAAACTTGTATTCTCCTCCGGCCACCGGCTTGAAGAAACTATTAATTGTTGTCTGCTCACCGACTGCCAGGCCGGATTCCACCCGTTCAGATGCAACCAGCTTGCCATTGGCAAAGAAGCTTACCGTGAAGGGAGCTGCAGCTGCCGTGCCTATATTTCTCACCTTGATGGACATGGGCACCTGGCTCATATATGGTGTTGAGTCTCCGCTGTCCACGCTAAAGCTGCCTACCAGGTCTTCTCCTGCTCCGGTACTTACCGCTTCCAGATCGGGGAAATAGATTTGCCCGGCCCCGACTTGAACATCCAGGCGGTTGTTGTCGTGGTTCCTTTCATCAATCATCTTGCCGATATCATTGGCAATTACCGTAACTATGTGATTGCCGGCCGGAACCACCCAATCGAATTCAATGGTGCCGGTACCTCCCATAGGAATGGCAACTCCTTCGGCGGTGGCATCATAGGTCTTATAGCCCTGGTATTTATAATCTACATAGAATCCCACATAGAATTTGCTGTCTACCCCAGCACTAGTCCCCCCGGTATTGGGTTCGTTATAGATAGTGGCTCTGACTTTTACCAGATCGCCTTCTGATAGAGTATCCCGGGCCACCTCTACATTATTTTTATAGAATTTGATACCGGAGAATTGATCTCCATCTACATTGGCAGTTACCTTAAGATCAGCCCGATTGTCTTCCACCGATACCATAATCTCCAAGGAATGGCTGGTTAGGTTGTTGTCAGTAACCGTCAGTTTAACCTTTCTAGATCCCCCGCTCAGGAAGGTATGGGTAGCTGTCAATCCGTTGGCCGAGCCGCCATCCCCGAATTCCCACAGATAATTGATCAGATAGCCATCGGGATCATAGGACTTGGAAGCATCAAAGTGCACCGGTTCACCTGCCATGGCATTTGCTATATCTGCTGCCATGGCTACCGGCGAAGTATTAATGATTAATTCTGCTTGGTTCTTAATCTTCTGGTTTTGGCTTTCCCCTTCCATCAGGTAAGCCCGCAGAATCCATTTACCGCTCATATCCTCAACAACTTGGTCTAAGATATCCATAACCTGGCCCTGGGTGACAAAAGCTTGATATACATAGGCAGTTTCACCAGGCAACAAGTCGATGCTCTGTTCCCCTTTTCCTATCCTGACTACTTGGCCTTTTTTCTCGGCTTCAAAATAGACCGAGACATTTTCCATGGTGGATCCACCCCTATTATCCAATTGTGCCCGGACTGAAATGGTGTCACCCACATTAGGCTGCAGACCAATGTCATACCATGCAATACCAGGTTCATCCTCTCCCGGAATGGAATACTCCCTGCCGTATTCCACGCTCTTTATTTGCACCCCGGAACCATATTCCACGGTATACCAGGTATGGTCCAGAAAAGCTGTTCCATCTTCATTCTTGGGTATCTCATCAATGATATATATATTACCGTAATCCCGCCAGTAGTTATTAGGGGAAAGGAGTACTCCCTGATCCAGGATACTATCGGAATTCATGCGACGAACTGCGGCCAGTGAACTTTCCGGGCGCTCATCCGGCAGCATGATGACCTGGTAACGAACTGTACTCTCACCCAGGGTAAAAGGAGGCTTGGGAACCTGCATCTTGATAATGCTGGTATCTTGGATAAGGGGGGTTACTACGGTTACATTGTCTGGTACATGAATGGCAGTTTTTTGTCCGCTGCCTAAATTCATCAGATAATTGGGGAAACCGGTATAGCCCTGATTGATTAGGGCCAGACTCTCACCCGTTATTTCATCTGCCAAGAGTCCATCCTTGCCTATGATTTCGGTATTAACCCCTACGATAAGGGAGTCCAGTTCCACTCCTTCATAAGTTTGATGGGTCAGAGTAGCAGTAAACTTACGGAATTCCCCTTCATAAGGTTTATCTCCAGCATCGTATTCATACATATTCCAACGTACCAGCCAGTATCCACTAACCGAGTTGGATAAAGGATCACCAGCACCGTCTATAGTTCCCGCCGGTGGAATATCACCCAGAGACAGCTTGAAACCTTCCCCGGAAGCAGATCCCCAGGATCCGCCGATGGTCTCGAATTCAGTCAGCAGTCCGGATTGGTTGGTGGTAATTTCCAATTTGCCCGAATCAATGGAAAGGTTGCGGGCCCAGCCTTTGCCCTCATTAACGGCTGTAACCCCTAGCTTAAATGGCACCCCGGACAGTATCTTGTGTGGAACGTAGTAATTCAGCGTTACCTGGGGCTGAGGATAGATGGTTATTTCCACCCCTTCAGTGCTGGTCTCCACAAACTTTCCGTTTACATAATAGGAAATTATGGCTTTAGCATAATATTTTTGGCCCAGTTCGGGATCATCTCCGCCCAGTCCATTCATGGGAATAATCTGCCACTGGCCTACCAGAGAACTGGCTGCGGAAAGGGATGCGGTGCCGTCTAGGGCAGTTATACCGGTTACTCCCTCGGGTTTTAGAACATACTTGGAGCTAGGTACCACCGCTCCCTCTTCATCAGTAAGAACCACCTGCACATTAACATTTTGCAGGGCATAAGAGGGATATCCATTGGATATTCTCAGAGTAGCATCAAATGCCTGCCTTTCCACAGTAGCGGTTTGATTCAAAGTCAGCTTGACGATTTCATAAACGCTGGCCCCTTCTCCTTCTTCTTCACCTAATGGTGGAGCTGGCGGGGGCAGCAGGTAATCCAATTCGGTCATCTGTCCTTCCGGCATTTTAAATTCTTCCGTCTTGGTGGCACTGCCGTCTGCCGGCTTAATGACTACACTAACCGGGGTATCGCTGGGATTATATAAAGGCAGCTTGGCTTCAATTCCTTTAGCCGGGTTTTCCGGCAAGCCGGTATCCGAGTCGAAGCTGACATAATTGGCTTTCAACTGGATGAAATTGGGCATCTTATTATATGGCAATATATATTGTCCCTTCTGGACTTCCAATTGCAGGCGCACGCTGCCGTGGGCAGGAATCTCCCCGATGTAGCCGCCGCCCACAATGCTGATACCGGTATCAGCTGGATTCTGCCTCACAATCTGAGCCGTCACATCAGTCAGAGCAATAAGTCCGGTATTGATAACCTGGGCTTCTACCATCATGGTAGACTGTACATCCTTGGGGATATTGACCCAAGGCGGAACAAAACCGAAGCTGGGAGTGGGAATGTTAACTCCAAATTCCAGATTCAGTTTGATTTCATATTCATCCTGAATGGTGGTAGGTACCACCGTCCATTCGATCTGTACCGGCAGGCTCTCCATGACCACTTCCACCGGAGCCAGACTATTGCCGGGCATGATACTACAGCTTCCCGTCAGTTTCTTGCGAGCACTGGCGGTAATGGAATAGTCGTATTCTCCCAAGGGCTTGTCGCTCAGGGTTAATATTCCCTGGGTGTTGGTACGACCACCAAAGGTCTGATAATAGGTCTGTTCCTGACCGTTTTCGGAGAAAGTATACGGATCTTTGCCAATCAGACTAATTTCCGCATTGGCTACCCGGCTGCCGGTATCATCTGATACGATAAAAGACAAGCTGCCCAGATTGGCAGTCGAAACCTCAGCTGCAACAGTAACCACCGCTGAATATGAACCATTGGTAACTACGATTTTATCCTGATACTGACCAAGACCAATGGCTTCGCCGGGAGCAAATATTACATCAAAGGTGGTGCTCTCCTGAGGCAATAGATTAATCTTACCCAGGTGAGAAGCTGTAATCCAGGGAACGTTGACCGGCTGCTCCAGCCGAATTCCGTTCAATTCGCCCAGACCTTTGTTGGTAATTTTAATGGTCCTGCTAACTTCAGTGCCTGGGTTCAAACCCACCTTAACCCCTTTGGGATCAGTAATAGGTATGGGAGTAGCCGGACGCAGATTTAACTTGATATTGCTGCTGGCTTTGGTTCCATCCTCGGAACTTACTTCCAATTTGTAGCTGGCGGTATCGGATGCGTCCAAAGGCGCAGTAAAGTTAACTACTACGGTGGCTGAACTATTGGGCAAGAGGGTTCTGCTGAAATTACTGGTGTCCATGGTGGCAATTATGTTATTATCCCCTACTTTGGTCAGTACAGCGGTTAAGCCAGTCAAGGCATTATCTCCTGCCAGAGCTGCATTTTTAAACTTAATAGCCTTGGAGAAGGATGAATTCTTAACCGCAGTTATCTCTATAGATGATGGATCAGCTACCATGCCTTTAACCTCAAAGGAGGTGGAAGCAGCATTGCCTAAGAGCCTTTGGAAAGCAAATACATCAATTTCCCAGGATCCTGCCTCACCGTAACGGGGGTAGAAGTAATAGCTGAAATTACCGTATTGATCGGTTTCCAGGAAGCGGATATGCTCACCTTGGTATTGCAGTAGGATTTCATTGCCCCGTTCATCTCTTCCCACCCTTGGTTCTGGTAATCTAGGCAAGAGTTTGAGATCCAAAACCACGGTTTCATTAGCCATGGGGTTGCCGTCACTAAAAGTGAAATTACCGCTGATACGCACCTCTTCACCTATCTGATAGGCACTGCGGTCAGTAGACACCGTAGCAATAGTATTTTGTATAACTTGTATATTGACGGTTTCACTTAGTAAGCTGCCTCCCTCTTGTCCGCCTTCAATGGTCAAGGTATAGACTCCACTGGCCAGGACCGCGATGGGAATGTTGGCGGAAAATAGCCCGCTGATGGCTGAATAACCTAGTTCTCCTTCCCGTTTGATTTCCGAGCCCAGTTTGAGGGTATAACGGGCAGTAACAGCATGGTCTGGTCCCAGCAATGTTCCCGGTGCACTAGATTGGTAGAATTTGGCCTCTACCGGAATCCAATCGTCATTGGAAGAATACAGAACCGCCAGCATGTCATCGTCAGCCATTCTCTGGTTGGGTTTGACCTCCATCATCAATTGATGATTGATGGTAATTGGATCAGTTATCCAGGTCCGGTTTCTGGGGCGCTCGGTCAACACCGGCTGTTGTTTAATGGCATTATAATTGTCAGCCACGATTTTGTATTCATATATTCCAGCTGCAGTTGGGGTATAGGTTAAGGGTACAAAAGATGTACTGTAGCCTTTAAGACCCTGCAGGGTGTATCCAGCTACCTGTTTCCAATCCTTATTACCGTCCTCTTCAGGCCGATCAGCCATATACGGTCTGCTGTACAAACCAACCGTGAAGGGGGTAAATATAGTGGCCAGACTTTCATTGCCCACTGCAGGAATGAAGGTCATGGGGTTTTTGTAATTACCTGAGGTCGGTACCTGAACGCTGCTAATGTTCAGGTCCGGGTAGATAATATTAAAGGCTGGCAGTTGCTTGGATAATTCCACGGCACTTGCCAGCACCGCCTGTTCTTTATCAACGGAGACCAGGACCGTAAATGGCTTTTTGCTTCCATCGGCTTCAGCAATGGGATCCACCACCGTCCAGCGTCCAGTAATAGTCTTGGTTTCACCGGCTGCCAGCCCATCAACGGTCAGGTTCCGGAATGAGCTTCCCCCCACCGAAAGATCAACTTTGAAAGGATTGTTGATACTGAAGGCGGAAGCATTGCTTACCTTAATACTGAAGGTTAAAGCTGTACCCTGGGCAAAACTGGTTTCTTGGGGTTCCCAACTAATGCTATCTACTACTATACTGGGATATTCCACTTGAAAATCGCCGGTTTGAACTTCCAGCTGATTATTGTTCTTATCCAATTCCAGATGAACCGGATTAATAAGATCAGCACTAACCGAGATAGTATGAATTCCAGGAGCAGGTTTTACCGGGAAACTAACC
>JAAYJK010000043.1 GCA_012522955.1 Syntrophomonadaceae bacterium | reverse complement strand
TTTGCCAGGAAAACAGTTTACCCTGATTTGCCTAGTGTTTCACAGGGCAATAATTTATCCTGATTTACCTAGTGTTTCTAATTGTAAAACAATTGTAGGGGCGGTCTTTGACCGCCCGCTTCCGTATAGCCAAAATTTGCATACTCGCTTGTGGCCCCTGATCATGGGGCGATTGGAAGATAAGTTCATGAGCGTGATCGCTAGGCTTATTTTAATTTTATCGAAAATGCTTAAGATAATTATCAATCATTTTATCATAAGCCTTCATTATATCCTGGACTAATGGATGGGAAGCCGACTCAAAAACCTGGTCCTCAATTATTCTTACCGGCAGTACTTTGGGAGAAGTACCGGTTAGAAACACAGCATCCATTTGTGGAAGCTGATTCAGGGATACTTCCGTTTCAATTAAAGGATAGTTTTTCTCCATACATATTTGTACAATTGCCTCCCGGGTAATACCAGGCAGTATGCGGTTGTTGGGAGCGGTATATAAGCGCTGGTCCTTTACCCAGAAAATATTGGACCGGCTGCCTTCGGTTATCATTCCCATGGGGTCAACCAGCAGAGCCTCATAAGCAAATCGAAGTTCCAATTGCTCTGCTATAACGCTCCGTAAATCCACATTAGTTGCTTTTATATTAGGATTGGCTCGTTCGGCCCTAAATAATATGGCTTTGACACCTTCTTTATAATCCCGGGTCTTGGGGTACTGGTGAGGAATGAAATATAGGAAAAGGTCCCATTGATTTAGAGCATGACCTGAGCTGGATTTAATAAGCAGCTTAATATTGCCATTTGCTATATTATTAACTGTAGCCAGCTCCTTAAAAGGCTTCATTATATCAGAAGAAGAAAAGTCACAAGAGAGCAACTTGGGAGCTATTGATTTATTTAGCCGATGCATATGTTGTTCCCAGAATAAAGGTATGCCATTTATGACTCGGATTACCTCATAAATGCAATTGGATATATCTGTCAACTGCTGTTCAAAGCTGGATGCAGGCATAAGCTGATGGTTTTTATAAAAATAGCTACCTACACATTTTTCCATCTATTGTTCCTCCTCCTGTATAAGTAGGCGATATAGTCCCAGCGTCAATACCATCACCTGATTGGAGCATGTGAGCGCTACCAAGCTATCCCAGATACTATTATAAACTATAGATCAAATATTAAGTATGTCAGCCGAGCCTGTAGCTATTAATAGTGTGAACCAAATGAAAATACTTTTCATATTATTAAGGTACGGGGGTGGTTCAATGTATGGTCCCAGATTCAGGTTGATGCCGATTCTGGGTATAGTCCTTATTATTATAATCTTTGCGTCCATTTTGATGGTAGATCTGCGAATAAAGAATAGCCTGTTGACCCTGGCTAGTGCGGAGGTTCAGGCATCCAGTGCTGAAACTATCAATAATATAATTAATAATAAGGTGGCATCAAAGCTTGAATATGAAGATATAGTAGTGGTGCACAAGGATACCCAGGGCAGGATTGTATTGATTCAGCCCAATACCATGATGATCAACCGGCTTATTAGCACTACCATAGCCGAGGTAGCAAGATCATTGGGACAGATGAAGGATAAAACCATAGAAATACCTTTAGGGCAAATGTCGGGAATAGATTTGCTGGCAGCTCAGGGTCCCAGGATGCAAGTCCAAGTGATTCCGGCCGGCCAAGTCAAGGTAAATGTCTTAAATGAATTTCAGCAAGCTGGAATTAATCAGACTAGGCACCTTATATATATTGAAGTCAAAAGCAGCATTAGGGTAGCGGTACCATTAATGGAAAAAGAAACAGAAGTTTTAGCGGTTCTCCCCATAACCGATACCATAATTGTAGGTGAGGTACCAGGAACCTATGTAAATTTCAAAGGAGAATCCGGGTTCGTTTATCCGATGATTAGCAAGTAGCAGCTATATGGATTAAAAAGGCAGAAAAAAATACTGATCCCGGCTTGACAATTAAGCTGGTGGATGGTAATATAACTCTTGCGCGGCGGGAAGCCAAAGCGCAAAGGATCTGATAAAACTGAACAGCAAGACTAAAGTGCGAAGAAGACTGGAACTGATATTTTAGCAATA
>JAAYJK010000042.1 GCA_012522955.1 Syntrophomonadaceae bacterium | reverse complement strand
TGGTATAATCCAGGGAAGTAATCCAGAAACTAAAATGCAGGGCCAGAAAAAACCCGGCCCCGGCTATATAGATTAGATCTCCGCGGGAAATGTTTTTCAGACTGGACCTAAAATCACGTCCCCCCAGGGGAACAGCCAGAATGGCCGTGAAAATCACCCGGTACATAGCTACTATTAAAGGAGGAGCGCTGCACCAACGAATCATGATGGAAGCGGTAGACATACATAATATGGCCAAAGCTATGGCTAGGTAGACCCCCTTGGGTTTCATGCTTCCGCTCCCAGGTAGGATTGAATAACCCGGGGATCGTTCTTGACCTGTTCCGGAGGACCGTCAGCTATTTTGCGGCCGTAATCCAGCACCGCAATTTGATCACAGATGTTCATTACTACATTCATATCGTGTTCCACCAAAAGTATGGTAAGGTTTTCCTTGTCCCTGATTTCTCTGATGAAGCTCATCAGGCTCAACTTCTCCGACGCATTCATTCCCGCCGCCGGCTCATCCAACAATAGTAAGGAAGGATCTAAGGCCAGAGCCCGGGCAATTTCCAGCCTCCTCTGCTCTCCATAAGCCAGGTTATCCGCATATTCCATTCTTTTATCATCTAAACCGACCATTTCCAACAGATGGTGGGCCCGGCTGTCAATGGACTTTTCCTCCCGGCGTTCCCCCGGCAGTCCCAGAATAGCCCCGAAAAATCCAGCTTTGGTGACCCCGTGGAATCCTACCTTTACATTATCCAAGACCGAAAGTTTGTTAAAAAGACGGATATTCTGGAAGGTTCGTCCTATCCCCCGACGGGCCAATTCATAAGGAGGCAGTCCGTTAATAGCCTCCTCTTTATATATTACCTGCCCGGCAGTGGGGGTATAAATTCCGGTAATAATATTGAACAGAGTGGTCTTCCCGGCCCCATTGGGCCCAATAATCCCAAATATCTTGCCGGCTTCCACTTCCAGGCGCACCTCATCCAGGGCTAGCAAACCTCCAAATTCCTGACTTACTCCCTCCAGGCTCAGGATTCCCATGTCTTCACCCCTTTGTTAAACCAGCGTTTTTTAACATCATACCAGCGGATATCTCCTAACAATCCGTTGGGTCTAAATATCATTAGCAATACCAGCAATGCTCCATAGAACAGGAGCCGGTACTCGGCCACTATCCGGAGCATCTCCGGGGCCAGAGTCAAGACTATGGTACCCAGGATGGCCCCGGGAATACTGCCCATGCCTCCTAAAACTACCATATTTAGAAATTCGATGGATTTCATAAAAGCAAAATCCTGAGGAGCGATATAGGTCATATAATGGGCATACAGGCCTCCACCCAGGCCAGCTAGGCCAGCTCCCACCATAAAAGCCAGCACTTTCAAGCGGGTGGTATTGATTCCGGCTGCTTCGGCGGCAATTTGGTTTTCCCGGATGGCATAAAAGGAGCGGCCAATACGGGAATTCAGTAGTTTGGCATTGAGAACTATTATGAGCAGAACCATGATCCATACCAGGGTAAAACCGGTATGTTCCGGTATCCCAGATAGTCCTACCGCCTTGCCTCCAGGTTCGAAGTTGAGGAAAAAAACCCGGACTATTTCAGCAAAACCTATGGTAACCATAGCCAAATAATCCCCTTCCAAGCGCAGGGTGGGCAAACCCAGCAAAAAACCGAAGGCGGCAGCTGCTGCTGCTCCGGCCAAAAGAGAAGCCCAGAAGGGAAAAGCCAGGTGCACGGACATGATGGCTGCGGTGTAGGCGCCAATACTCATAAAGCCGGCATGACCCATGGAGAGCTGTCCGGTAACCCCGGTGATTATATTCAAGCCCAAAACCAGGATGATATTGATGCCTATTAAAACCATTAGGTGCAGGTAATATGCGTCTATATACTGTGATAATACTGCGTCCATATTATTTTCACCTAAACCTTTTTCGTAATCTTCTGCCCCATTATGCCCTGAGGCCTGACAATCAGCACCAGTATCAGTATCCCAAAGGCTATAGCGTCCTTATAGGAGGAGGACAAATAGGCTACCCCCAATATCTCCAGTACCCCCAAGGTCAAACCCCCGATCATGGCCCCGGGAATGGAACCGATTCCTCCCAGGACGGCGGCTGAAAAAGCCTTTAGCCCGGCCATGGTGCCCATGTAAGGCCAAACCGCATTGTAGTAAATGCCCACCATAACTCCGCCGGCCGCGGCCAGGGCTGAACCGATGGCAAAGGTATAAGATATAATGCGGTTGGAGTTGATTCCCATCAGAGATGCAGCATCCAGGTCCTGAGAACAGGCGCGCATGGCCTTGCCCAGACGGGTCCGTTGTATCATCAACTGCAGGCCTACCATAAGCAGGGCTGATACTACCAAGATGATAATCTGCAGCGAAGAAAGGTCCAGCCCCCACAGATGATAGGTATGGATTTCAATTATTTCCGGATAGCGGGTGGTATTGGTTCCCCTTATCAAGGCCATCAGGGTGGAGAGAAAAATGGATACTCCTATGGCGCTGATCAAAGCCGACAAGCGGGAGGATTTTCCCCGTAAGGGCCGATAAGCCACCCGCTCTACCAGCATCCCCAAAACCATACAGAAAGCCATGGCTCCCAACATAGCTATAAAAATATTGACCCCAAACAGGCTGACCAGCAAGAGCCCGGCAAAAGCTCCAAACATATAAATTTCACCATGGGCAAAATTTATAAGCTGTATAATACCGTAAACCATGGTGTAGCCCAGGGCGATTAAAGCATAGGAACTGCCCAGGGTAAGGCCATTTACCAATTGTTCTATAAACATAAGCGCCTCCTAAGGATTCATTGACTATTTAGAGTTTAAGGCCGGATGAATCCGGCATTAAACTCTAAACAGTATATATGGCCCGCCTGCACAGGCGGGCCATATGGAGTATCGTATACTATTGTACATTAACCGGAATCTTTTCCAACAGGGCGAATTTGCCATCTCTGATAGTGATCAGGCAAACCGGGCTCTTGATGGGTTCCCGATCGGGGCCAAAAGTGGTATTGCCGGATACTCCGGGATAATCCTTAAGCTTGGCCAGTTCACTCTTGAACACCTTGGGATCTACGCTGTCAGCATCTTCCATGGCCTTTTTCAGGATATAAACGGCATCATAATACTGGGCCGAGAACATATCAGGCTCCTCATTGAACTTGGCTCGGTAAGATTCCAGGAAGGCTGCGGTTTCTTCACCAGGTTGATCACTGGAGAAGCCACAGTAGAATACAACTTTTTCTTCCACCGCACTTTTGCCCAGAGTTGCCAGGTCCTGACCATAGAGGCCATCTCCGCCTACCAGCACAATATCCAGATTCTGTTTCTGCACTTCGTTCATGAACAAAGCTGCCTCAGTATAGTAACCGGTAAATACTAGCACATCAGCCTTAGCGTTTTTAAGCTTGGTAACCTGAGCGGTAAAGTCAGTTTCTCCACTATTGATGCTTTCATCCAATACAATATTGCCGCCCTTATCAGCAATGGCAGCCTTGAACACCGGGGTCAAAGCAGTACTATAACCAATATCCAGGGAGGTAATTACGGCCATATTTTTCCATCCCTTTTGATTGATCATCCAATCTACTACCGCTGGAGCCGCATAGATATCCAGGAGGGTATTGCGGAACACATAGTC
>JAAYJK010000041.1 GCA_012522955.1 Syntrophomonadaceae bacterium | reverse complement strand
TGATGAGATCCTTCGTCGCCTTCGGCTCCTTAAGGATACCAAACAGGTACTTTTTCAGGGGCCTCGAACCTCGGTCACACCCTCATTTGGGCAAAAAAAAAGCCGGCCCTTGGGGGCGGCTTGCTCACTATTTATACTAAAAATATAAATCTGAGCATATAGATTTGGAAGGGAAAGTGGCAGGTGAACAATAAAGTTAATTATCAAATTAATTGTTAAGTTAAGAAATTGAGATAGAAAACCTGGCATCTCATAAGTTTTTTTGAAGTTCTGAACCACCAATATTACTGAGATTATACTTTATTAACCTACCTGATAACAATTTATGAAATGAAAGCGGGAAAGGTTACTGATGAGGGAAATTTTTTATAAAATCGGTGAGTTAGCAGAGATCTTAAATATTGAACAACATACTTTAAGGTATCTGGAAAATACTCTGCGCTTAAAGATTAAGCGGGATGAGCGGGGGGATCGCCTATACACCGAAAAGGATGTGGATACCCTGCGTCTGGTACTTCAACTTAAAGAAAAGGGCTTAAATACTACCGCTATAAAAATGGCTTTGGAAAATAGTGAAGCGGCAAGCTCCCAGCCCCCAAGCAATCTGCCCAGCCCTAAGAGCCAATCCCAGCTGGAATTGACAGAAATACTTAATATAGCTGCCAAAATCATTGAACAAAACCAGCTTTTGTTGGAACAGAACCGAAAAATGGAAGAGAGAATGGAACGTATGGAGAAGAAACTGGATCAGCGCAACCAGGAAAGGGAAGATACCATATCCGAATTCCTGGATTTATGGAAAGCGGAACAAGAGGGAAAACCAAAATCCTGGTTTTCCCGTTTCCGCGGTAAGTGAGAAGCAGTTAACACTTTTTTCTTAACTTAATTATCAAGCATAGCGCAGGGAGCCTCACAGTCCCGGCAGCTTTTTCGTTTAATGTTCAGTCGTGGTTTGCGGGATAGTCCTTTGATTAACTTGATAAGTTCCTGTTCAGTGGCTTCATCTTTATAATTAACTGCCAGCACAACTGCCCCTTCCATACCGCCCACGCCCCCTGCCGCTATCTGAATGGCGTCCAGGTCCAGCAATATCTTCAAACTCTCTATTTCACTTATGATAGTGGCATTGGACACGCTTATGTACCCGGTCTTCATTCCCAGTAACCTGGCACTCTTTTCTATTCCCATCACCTTTTCCGCTACGGGGCAGGACAGAATCATTTTCTCCAGTCCCACCGGGACAATGATCTGTACTCCCCGGGCTTTCAAGATACCGATAGATTTGCCTATAGTACCCCCCTGCAGGTCGCCCAGCAGTATGCCTGCATTGCCGGCAGGATCGATGGCATTGGCACCCTTAATAAAAATGTCACCAGCCTTAAATGTGTTTACAAAGTCTATCCAATCCACATCCAATACCCGGCCTTTATCTATACACCATGGCTTACTGCGCCCCCGGGGCTCAGTGGCACAGGCCACCCGCTGGCTAATGACCCCGGATATATACTGTTCCGGATGCTCAATTTTCAAGTTCAACAACTCCTGGGCCACAGCTACATTGGTGCTGCCGTGACCGATAAAAATTTTGCCGTTCCCCCAGGCCCATTTTACCTCTGGTAATTGGCACACAGCACGGGCTATCAGATTTTTTGATGCAGCGGGATGCAGAGCAAAGGTATTAATCATTATTTATCAACTCCTTTTTGATCTTCTGTTTGAGGATTATGCGAATTGATTTTCCTGCGAAAACCCGCGAAATAACTTTGCGCAGGAGAGTCAATTATCCAAACCCTCTCGTTTACCGGCTATCCAAAATCTGCAAGAGGCATAATAATTTATAATATACAATTTGAGCATGGTTTTCATAAGGGAATTGCTTTTCTTCCCCGGCTTTTTCCAGGCAAGCGGCCAAATCTTCAATAAGATGGGGATTCACGTATTTATAATTTCTAAGCAAATCCAGGGATTTGAGCTGCCGGGGAAGCAGATCAGGCAAAAGTGAAATATCAGTCTCCACCCGGGGGAAGAGTAAGTCTTCAGCTGAAGTTTCCAGGCAGCTATCGGCCAGATTTAAATACACCTTAATATGGGGCGGAATATGACTTCCTTGCCAGTTAAGGTCTAAAACTGTTTCCATGCCCTGGAAGCGTTGATGGGTAGTTATAGCCTCTCCCTGGGCTACTTCAAATATTTTCAGAGAAAATGAATCTTCACTTTTTATAAGTTCCGAGGGAGGATAGAGGGTCAATATGGGGTAACGACCCAGCACATCCAGTTCCAGATTAGCGGTATCAAAGGGTATTTTGGCCAAATGGCTTTGCCCATCGGTCTTATCGAAGACCTCCCGGTAGAAGTCAAAAGGGTATATGCTCTTTAAACTGCTAAAGCCGGGGTGAGAATAAGCCCTCCAACAACATAAGCCCTGAGCTACCAAATTAATTGACCTGGCTTTGATCAACGGAATGCCCGGAAAGCATTGCTGGATAATCTGCTCTACCTGTGGGGACTGGGAAGCTCCTCCCTGAAGCAGAATAGCATCCAGATTCCAGCCCTGGTTATCGGCCAAACCCAATGAGGTGGCCCGGTCCCTTAACGCCCCTTGGCAGTACTGACGCAGTCGGTCATATATAAGCTCCAAACAGTTAAGAAAGGAGTCTTCATCCATATGAGAATGAATGGAATCACCTCGGTAAAAATCACTCAAATGAAAGGCGGCCCATCCCTGTTCACTCATTTCCAGCTTAAGCTTTTCGGCTTCCACCAACCAATATTGGTAACGCTGGCGTTCGGATGCATTCATGGCCTTGGCACTGATTAACGGTTCCGGTATAATTTTACCGGTCTGCAATTGATAAAGGGGGAAAAAAATATTACGGATAATACCGTGGTCAAGCTCAGAACCGGAAAAGGCATCATGGCCTATTTGAAACTGGGATTCCAAAATCAATTCCTGTCCTTGGCCGGCTAGATCCAAAAAGCTAAAATCAGTGGTTCCCCCTCCAATATCTATACTGAGCACGCTGCCTTCAAGTGGCCGGGAGGGGTTAAGGGTGTTGTAGGCCAATAAGGCGGCCAGGGGTTCCGGGAGCAGGTGAATGTCCTTATGAGCAAATACCTGGCGGGCTCTTTCCAACAATATTTGCCGGGCTTTAAGTCCGAAATAGTTGGGTACGGCCAGGGTCACCGATTGCAGATGGGGGCAATTTTCCTTAATATAATCGTTAAGTAAAAAGGCGAAAAAACTCTCTATCACCTGGCTTAAACTATAAGGTCCCAGATAATAGCGGGGATAACGTTTTAAATCCAGTTTAAAAAAGAAGGCTTTCTCTATACCCGGTTCATCCAGCCGCAAGGCCAGGTGGCCAAAATACAATCTGCCGGTGGCAGGTACGTAGGCAGCTACACTGGGAATGGATCCTTGGCTTAAATCCAGCCACTCACCCTGGGATAAAGCGGCGATTTTAGTATATGAAGTTCCCATATCGATACCCAGGTGCATCTTTCAACTATCCTTTCTGGCCTACAATGAAATAGGGGATTTCTTCGCAGCTTTCATCCTCCACCCTGATCAAAAAAATATCGCCCTGGGCCTCTAATATAGTATTATCGGCCTCCTCCGTAATCCTGGCCAGAATATGGTACTTATCCAGCAGATAGAGATAGGGGGGGGGCAACACTTCACCCGGAGTCAGAGGGATATGGGTTACTCTGATGTCGAAGTCCTTCCATATTCGGGTCAGGTTGCGAGGTGCCAGCAATCTTTCCAAATCATGCTGGATATTATCCAACAGTTCCAACTGTCCATCCAGGAAGCTTATCAATTTCTCATCATATTTAATGAGTTCTGCGCTATGCCCGTACTCCTCGGCGATAATCCTCATCCTGCTATCCAGGACTTCCCAGGAACCGTTTATACCTTGCAGACGACCAGTCAGCTGATCCATTTGATGGCAGGAACTCTCCTGGGCCATGGCAAGATAAAGAGGAGCGGATAGCTGCAGAAGATTCTGCAGCTGTTGGCTGAGATAGTTAAAGTCTGCTTGCGGGCTCTTATCAATTTCCTGTTCCAGTGAATCCATAGAGGCAAAGGCGGAAGCAAGATCGTAATATAGTTCTTCCATATAGCCGGGCTGGCTCAGGTTGAGCTCATATAATTCCGGCAGCTGGATTAAAGCAGGATTGCGGCCATGAGTAAGCAGCAGATCAAGCATTTTTACCCAGGCAGCAAAAAAGTCAGCAAACTCCTGGAGCAGCTCTTGAACTCGAGTAGAGTTTTCCAACTGAATATGCAAAATTATAAGTTCGGTAAAATGGAGAGCCCGGGACTGAACCTGGACTTGATAAAACCTATCCAAAGGACCTCCGTCGGTGGGAAAACAATCCAAGAGCTGCTTCCGCAGGCGCTGGATCCGCTCTAAAAGAAGGCTGTCATCTTGCTGGCTTTTGTCCAGCAGACCCCTTATCTGCTGTTGCTGTTTCAGCATTTGGTAATACCTGTTGCTGTAGTTCATATCTTTGCTATTATCCAGGGATCTGGCGGCCATGACCATAAATTGACTATACTGGCTGCTGGGCCAGCTCTGCAATTCCTTTAAGAGTTCATTGAGCTCTTGCATAAAGCTGTCCAGCTCCCGCAGCCGGTTTCCCAGCTCTTTAAGGCTATAAATCAGTTCCAATACTTGCCGGTCAATCTCGTCCTGGAGGGATAAAATATGATCAGAAATCTCCTGTTTCAAACCCCGCAGCTCATTAGACAAGGCTTTAACCTGATTAAACAAATGGGCATGGCGTTTAATTACCGCTGCTATATATTTGCTAAGCTGGCTTTCCTGCAGCTTCAAATTCAGCAAATCATTTACCTGTTCGCTGATTTCTTTTTGGTAACCGGGCCAGAATTTTTCCTGAAAGCTGCGGTAATAAAAGGAGTTTACCGCCAGCAGGTAGTGATCCAAATCCTCCAGAGATAGAGTATCTGACTGGTATTGCCGGCTAAGGGAATCTACTTCTCCTCGCAGAAGTAGCAAGAACTGCTCCATACTCCGGCTGTAGTTCTCCGCTGTAAGGTTTTTGTTCATTTCAAGACCCCCAGAAAATAAGCCTTTAGCAGCTGACGTTTGGGTTCAGCTTCCTTCATTCTCAGTAATTCAGGACGGGAAGATATTTCTCCCAGCAAGCGGGGAAGTTGATATTCCGCGGACAGATCAATAATATGTTTAGCCCGCTGTCGACTACTTTTACCGACCAGTGGAGCTAGTTGCTTATATATGTTTTGATTCATAAACATAGGCAGAGGCAGCCAATTCCATAATAGCAAGTAATATTCAATCATTTCCGAAACTAATGGTTCATTTAGGCTGATCATTTCAAGCATATGGGCCAGCCGTAAGTATTCCATGAGCACGAAAGACTCATGGGGCAGAGAAGAAATTTTTTCCGCTGCTGTTTGGAGCAGAGCGCGAGCGCGGGTGGAGTCAATTCCTTGCTCCAGCTCCCAATGCTCAATCCAAGGGGGGTCAAAAGGCCTGGCCTCAGCAAGGGTACTGCTCTTTACATATATTTCATACATGATACTGGACTGATCCTGATTCAAACCGGCTGAAATACTTTCATAGAGGGAAAGGTATTGCAGGCTGCCTGGATCTCGGTTTATCAGGGGGAAATAATCCAAATAGATTTTATGAGTCATTCTGTATGCATTTAATGGCTGGCTCAGCAAACATGGCCAGGGAATTACTTGCCTGAGCAGACGGGAAAAAAGGCGATGAATTTTCTCATCCTCCAAGAGATTTACTAAACGGTTTTTACGCTGGTAATCCCCGTACAGATCTATTAGCATAGCCAGGCAATCTTCCGGCAATCCAGCCTGAAAAACTGCTTCCGCAGCGGCCAGCTGCATGGTAAAATGTTCGGAGCCATAAGGTTCTCTATAGTTGGCAGTCCTGGCCTGCTCCATTAAGTCCAGGGCTTTCAGGATAATACTGCTTTGATTCCCATATAGACCGGAATAGTTCTCCCTTTTCACCGTCGGATCAAAACCATAAAAATCTCTTTTTCGTTGGGCCAGCAACTCATCTTCCCGTTCTTTAAACAGCTTGCGCAATTGAGAATTGGCCGTTCGGGAGGCTAGATACTGACAGGATTCAAGACCAAGAGCATTAACCACCTGCACCATTCCCTGATGGAATTCCTGCCTATAGAGATTCACTATAAATTGAAGCTGGGCTGGATTAGGAGAATGCAGCAGGATATACCAGGGAAGGAAAGCCCAAAAGTTTTGCCATAGGTGTTTAGGACCATCTCCCAGCCATTTTAGTATTTCTATATTGTCAGTGTTATCCAGCTGCTCTATCAGTAATTTGAAAAAATCCACTCTTCGGTGAGAGAAATACCAGCTGCGATAATATAGATCCAACACATAGGGTTTGGGCAAAGAGGCACTAAGAGCAGTCTTACCGCTCAATCGCAGCTCATGCCTTAAGCGCAACTCATTCTCCCACCCGGCAAAATGATCCTGGGGTGGAGTAAGTAAATCCTCTGACAGATCTGACATATTGCTCTCCTTAAAAGCCGTACAAGGCAGTGTTTAAAGCTAAACATACATTTTCGGCTTTTATCATATCATTTTCACTTAAAAAGATATAATAATAAATAGACTTGTCTTTATTGGTATATATGCCCCCCAATTTATCAGCATCCAGAACCCTTATTTGGTCTTGACTGGCCTTGCCTCGTTGCAGGTAACGATAAGACTGCAGACGCGTAATAAATTCGTAGCGGGCTAAACGTTCAAAATGGGATTTTAATCCGATCTCCTTGTATGGATTACCCCTTTCATATTTTAGTACTGCAGGGCCTTTACGAGCTGACGGCAACTGGGGTCGCTTGCTCAAGGCTCGGGACAGGGAACGGCTTATTCTCTTGATTAAAGCCCAGTCCTGCTCCTGCTCCAGCAGGTAGGAAAGATAAGGATGCAAATCCGGGGGAAACAGTTCCAGGCAATTAGCCGTCCGGTGGATTTGACTCAGTAATTCTGGATGATATAGCAAGTAATTTAAGAGGTCATCCATTTCTTGTTTGAATTTCGGGATATACACTGCATAGTCTTGCCACAAAATTGCGGAATATCTATTATAAAATAATCTATAGGATTCCATAGAACTTTCACATAAGGCATCGATGTATTGCAGAAGATCCTGGTATTCGCTTTCACTTAGGATTTTCCTTCCATCCAGTTTTCTGAGTATAGCTCTCATATGGTTACTCCAAACAGGTTTTTTTATATTTTAACCCAAAGGGCAGACAGTAGGAAGGTCTAAAGAGATCTCCGTTTTTAGAGTTGCCTTAGCTCTACTAAATTTCTGGTAAGCCTGTTTTGGTGCAGACAGCCGTAGCCAAAGATCCTGATTCCCTGAGCGGAGCAGGCTTGTTCAATAATAGCTTGGGTATAATATTTTTCTGTTTCCAGCTTTACCTCCTGCCAGTCTGCATCAGCAGCAGTTAAAATATCGGAGGAAACACCGCAGACATGTATGACGCCCTTATAGGGTATTTGGGCCATATGATGAAAAAATGGCAGTACTAGTTCCTCCGCGATTTGCCGGCCATTTTTTCTCCCCAGCAAGGGCAGAGCGGTAAGAGGATCACTGTAGGAAACCACCTTCGCTCCCGCATTCATGGCTAAAGCAGTATATTCCAGCAGGCTTTTTTCATAACTCGCCAGAAATTTCAGCAATACCTTGGGCCTTTTTCGCCAGGCTGAAAAAACTGTTTCAATGGGCAGTAACAATTCCAGTAAAGAGAATGCTCCGGTCAGGTTCAGGCAGGGAGTATACTCTGAAGCATCTATTAAACTTATGGCCTTTATGATCTTAGCTAACCTGCCCCGGGCAAGACTCAACGGTTGCAAATCCGCCAGTTCTTCAATGTTATGCAGGAGCTTGCCTGCCGTTCGCAATCCAAAGCCATCATTATAACCGATAAGCTCGGACCCGTAAGCCTCTGCCTCTGCAACATAATCGAAGGGCAGCATGCACAAAGGAGTTTTGAGAGTTTTGGCCAATTCAATAGATAGTTGGGCCATGGGAGCAGCATCCAGGTAAGCGGCAGGGAACAAATCGGAGTGTTGATGGTAAAACTCTTCTGACAGAATCGATTTGTGCAGGGAGCACTTAAAAGGTGTAGAGATTGTATGCATAGCCAACTCCTTAATTATTAACCCCTATGACCAGGGAACACAAGTGAGCATGAAAATTTTGAGGTAGGCCCGAGGGGCGGTCAAAGACCGCCCCGGCAAATATTGGGCGATTTGAAAAAATCCGGGTAAACTATTTTCCTGGGAACTTAAATACTCTACCAGAGACCAAACCAGCCAGACGGCCAGTTTATAAAGGGGCTATTCTTAACCACCTAGCCCCTTTATTATTTACGGATGACATTATTTCCAGCCATCATATTCTGCAACATTATCAGCGGTGATTAAGCCGATGGGGGTCCAGAAAATGTCGGTATCTATTTCATGCCCCTGGGTTGCTTTTAAGGTCAGAATCAAACCAGCTTTTCCGAAAAGGTAGGGACTCATAGCAACGGTGCCATCCAGTTCACCGGCAATAATGGATTGCCGGGCATTGTCTATAAAGTCGATACCGCATACGACTACCTGATCTTTTTTATTGGCAGCTTTTAATGCCTCCACTACACCCAGGGCCATGTCATCATTAGCACACATAATACCTTTTAGATCAGGGTTGGCCTTCAGAATATTGGTGGCTATATCATATGCTTTTTGAGCATCCCAATCAGCTGCTTCCACCGCTACTACTTCACCGCCATTGGCTTCAAAACCTTCCACAGCACCTTGTTTCCTTTGTTCACTGTTATCAGCTCCAGCCTGCCCTTGAATTACCGCCACCTTGCCCGAACCACCGATCTTTTTCATTATAAATTCTGCCCCCATGCGGCCTTGTTCTTTAAAGTCAGAGGTAACAAATGCTTCCACCACTGCACCGGCATCTTGGGCGGCATCGGCATCAATGTTGGTGCCTACTGCAACTACCTTGATACCTTTACTGCTGGCATTGGCCACGCTGGGAACCAGATTGTAAGGGGTCATAGCAGAAATGGCAAAGGCATCATAGTCTTTGGCCAACAGGGTATTAAAGGCCTCAGCTTGTCCGGCTTCATCCGCCTCATTTGGTGCAGCTACCACATCTACCTGTACCCCATATTCTGCGGCCGCATCTTTGTAACCTTCCTCGACCGTTACCCAGAAGGGATTGGTCATACTGAAAGCAATAGCTCCAATTTTTTCTCCATTACCCATCTCGGGCAGCGGAGATAAAGCTTCCAGCATTGATGCTTCAGCATCTCTTAATAATGCGTTTTCAATGGTTGATACCGGCTCTTTCCCTTGGTCGGGTGCACCCGGGTCTTCCTTGCTGCATCCCACTACCATCATGGAGATCAGCGCCAGAGACATCACTAACAATAAGATTTTTTTCATGGTTATCTCCTCCGTTCTTTATTTATTGACATACCTTTCCCAGTATGATCAAATCTAAATTGCGTCACGATGAACTGCCGGTCATAAAATCATGGATCATATTTGCATCTGCCCTTATTCTCGGCCCTAACTGGGTGCATTTGATGGCTGCGGTTGCCGAAGCAAAATCCATGGCTTTCTGTTTGGTCTGTCCACCGGCAAAATAACTGTAGATCAGACCTCCCAGGAAAGAGTCCCCGGCGCCGGTGGTATCTACCGGCACAATATCATAAGGCTTGGTATAAGTTAATCCCGCTCTATCCAGCCATACTGCACCGTCATCTCCGGCGGTACATATCATGCCCAGTTCTGACGGGTATTTCTGATAAAGAGTGGTCATAGCTTCTTCATAATCCATAATGCTGGTCAGGCCGTAATAACTGCTTCGGCCCGCTATAAACAAATCGGCCAGGGACAGCATTTCTTGTATTTCTTCGTTGCTTACGCCTATTTTGTTCATGAATTCCGGAGGGCATTGCAGGCAGAAAATAACCGGGATGCTGCTTTCCCTGCAGACCCTGGCCAAGGCAATAGCCGGCTGGGAAGGAAACATATCGGTGTAAAAAAGGTCCACCCCCTCCAGCATTTCAGGTGTAAGCTCTTCCGCCCGCAAATTCATGATGCAGTCGCCCATATTGGCTAAAATCGTATGTTCTCCGTTAGCGGCAGCAAAAATGTAGGTATGCATGGTTTGCCCATCAGGAACGGTTATGAGCAGACTATCATCTACACCGTCCTGGATCAAATCTTGCCTGAATGCCCGGCCCAAGCGGTCATCTCCGATTTTGGCTATTTGCCTGGCATTTAATCCTAACCTGGCCAGGGTCACCAGCATATTGGCGCAACTTCCCCCGGAGAGTAACTGCTCACTGCCAATCAGGGCGAATTCGTCTGCTGTTGGCAGGCTGTCACATTGCAGAACCACATCCATAGTAGCCGTACCCAAACCCAGAACCGTTTTTATCATTTTTATTACCACCTTCTATTTTTTCGGTCTGCCCCATAGACGAGCTGCGTTTACCATTGCCTCCACGTTTTCAATCGGAGTCTGAATAGGCAATGTACAGCCGCTGCTTAAAGTGTAGCCTCGGGGAGTATCCATGCATTTTTCAATACATTCCTTTGATTCTCTTATCACATCATCCACACTGCCCAAAAGCATGGTTTCCACTGGTTTGACATTGCCCTTGAGAGCAAGGATGGGTCCGAATACTTGTTTTGCTTCTGCCAAATCCATGGCATTATCCAGACTAATTGACGAAAACCCCAGTTCCGCCATATCCTGCCATATGGGTTTGCTGTCGCCGCAAATATGTAAATTCCCGGCCTGGCCAATATTTTTGATCTGCCAATCAGCCACCCGCTTCAAGTAGGGTTTGACAAAAACTCTGAAATCCTTGGGACTGATTACGGTACAGGAAGCAAAGGAATCTCCCACACTGCATCCTACCCCATATTCCCAGCAAGCTGACATATAATTGATCAGGTTTTGAGTATTAACCTCCATGATTTTGTGTACCGCTTCAGGGTTTTTCCTCATATCCCTTAAAATATTGTCTGCTCCTCGCAATAGTGAAGCGCAGGTCATGGGCCCCCCCATTCCGCTCCCGACTTTTACTCTATCGCCCACCGCCTCTTGCAAGCGGGCCACGGCCTCAATACACAGCTTCAACCGACCGGTTTTCTTCGGGTCTATCGGTTCCAAGCTCTCAATATCATCGAGATTCCTTAAACAAGATTGAGCAATTTGGGGCCTTTCGTGGTCTGTATAACGGAATAGACTTCCCATGGCTTCTGCAAAGCCATGATGATCGGGACTGACACTTACGCTGTCATAGCCAAAGTACTCAAAAGCCTTGGCCTGTGCCTCTGCCGCCAGTTTAGGGTTGTATAAATATTCCTTTACGCTGATGCCGGTGGACCAAATAACATGTTCAGCCACCATGGGGCTGCAAGGTATCCGGTCATAATCCCGACCGGTTTTTATCGCCCGGGAACGTTCCACCGGGGTCATCTCATCTTTTGGTATCATGGCTGTTCCCATGTACTTCCTCCGTTCATTTACCATCTGCCAGCTTCAATGCCAAACTTATATTCTTCATTAATGCTTCAAACTGCAGTCTGCTGCTCTGCCCATCTGAATAGTAGGCCAATGCCTTATTGACAGCCGGATGGAATTCGTCACCGCTGTTTCGGGCCAATTTTCCCGCCTCGATGCTATCCTTGAGCCAATTGGCATCCTTTAAGCGCAAGCCGTTTTTTATATCGTTAAAGACTAGATAGCAATTATCTTCCGCCAGCTTTTCCAGGCTTTCTCCAGCATATTGCCGGTCCAGTAGGATATCGTCCCCGGTAAACAAAAAACCGTTATAAATTGCTTTACTGATACCGGAAACCAAAATGTTTCTCGCGTGCAAGTAACTCAGGCTGTCTTTGGCCTCAATCATATCTTTGAACCCGGAGGCAATTAAGACTGCTTGTCTCCGGGCAATTTCCGGAAGATCGCTGGAAACAAGTCCTTCAAAGATGCCTCCCATGCCAGCAGTTACCACCACTCTGGCTTGAATTTCCTGGCTTAGGGCTAATGCGGCACTGGCTGTACAATAACCACTGATTGAGCTATCATTTCCTTCTCGAAGCTTATGGCTATCGATTCTCGGTAGTCTTCTACTTCGGTAGACTAAAAAAGAATCCAGGTCACCAATTATCTTTTGGCCCTGCCATAGCCAGACAAAGCCAATATTATCAGGGGTTTCTGGGAAATAGGCCTTCCAGCGGCGAGATAATTCGGCATCAGTTAAATCGGCCATCCCCTGACCTACTAAGGCTGTTTCAATCAAAATATCTTTACTATTCATGCTTGGTTCCCTTCTTATTCCTCTTTGCTGCGCAGTTCAGAAATGACGATCGCTACCAATATTATCATGCCGGTGAATAACTGCTGGTAATAAGTAGGGACGGTCATCATGGTCAATCCATTTCTTAGCACCCCCAGAGTCAGGCAGGCGATAAAAGTTCCCAGGATAGAAGCCCTGCCTCCCTTCATACTGGCACCGCCTAGAATTACGGCCGCAATAGCATCCATTTCATAAGTGGCACCGGCTAGAGGGGCTGCTGAATTGAGCCTGGCGGTCATAACTAATCCTGCTGTTGCTGCACATAAGGCGGAAAAACAATAGACGCTGGTACGGTACAAATTAACATTGACTCCTGCCCGTCGCAGAGCTTCCCCGTTGCCCCCTAAAGCCAAGCTGTATTTTCCCCAGAGAGTATAGCCCATAAGGAAAATGCCCACAATTACCAAGATAAAGGAAAAGAGTATGGGGGGATTGATAGGTCCAATGGAACCCGTTCCCCAGAATTTGAAACTGGCCGAAAAACCATAAATAGAAACACCCCCGGTTAAAATAAGGGCTAAGCCGCGAGCTATGGACATTGAGGCCAGGGTGGTAATAAATGGGTTCACTTTCACATAAGATACCACCAGGCCATTCACCAATCCAAACGAAAAGGCCGCCAGATAGCCCAGAAGTATAGCGGAAAACACTCCCAGGTCAGCCTTCATAGCAACAGCCATCACTACACCGCTAAAAGCAGCCACATTACCAACAGAAAGATCAATGCCTCCGCTGGCTATAACAAAGGTCATGCCTAACGCCAGTAGAATATGAACCGAGCTTTGATCTAAAATATTTCGAAAGTTGTCCCAGGATAAGAAGTATTCTGAAGATAAGCTCAAAACTATAATTAAAAACCCTAATACCCCGGTTAGCAGCAGCTGCGGAAATAGTCTTTGCAGCCTGATACGTACAGCCATTAATTCTTGCTCCTATATATGCTGAAATCTTCCAGGTCTATGGCGCCGGTGATCATAGCTACCACATCCTGGGGATTAACCTCGCTGGTTTTGACACAATCCACTACTTCTCCTTGGCGCATGATACAAATACGATCAGATATTTTGAAGACCTGCTCCATATTGTGACTGACTACTATTACCCCAAAACCCTCTTCCGCCAGACCTCTGATTAATCTCAGAACGGTCGCTGTTTCTTTCAGCCCCATGGCTGCAGTAGGCTCATCAAAAATCAATAGTCTTCCGCCTTGATGAATAGCCCGCGCAACGGCTACCCCCTGCCGCTGACCGCCGCTTAAGCAAGCGACCGTGCTGTACAGGGAGGGTATATAAATCCCTAGTTGCTGCAGCAGATCCAGCGCTTCCTGCTGCATTCTTTTATCATCCAGGCAGAAGAAATGTTTCCGGTGTTCCCGGCCGAGAAAAATATTACTGGCACTATCCATGGTGTCTATCAATGCCAAATCCTGATAAACTGTGGAAATGCCTGCATCCAGTGCTGTTTTGGGTTTTAATTTAGAATACTTCCGGCCGGCAATGATGATTTCGCCGCTATCAGGGGTGATGGCTCCGGATAAAATCTTAATAATCGTACTTTTGCCTGCTCCATTATCTCCAACAATGGCCAGTACCTCGCCCGTGTAAAGGTCCAAATCTATAGCCTTGAGTGCTTCTATATTGCTGTATCTCTTGGCAATTCCCCTAACCTGTAAAAACGGTTGAACCGATGACATATCTCGACCTCATTATTTTAATAGTTGGTTTAAGTGACAGATATTTTAGAAAATATTATAGTAGAAATTCTAGACAGGAGTTAATTATTCCTGCAAAAAAGTTCATACAATGAATAAAATTTGGTTATATATAGGCGGGAGGGAGGGCAGCTGTCTTATTGTCAGGAGATGGCTGCTGATAAAAGGCCTAAAGTCAGTCGAACTGCATGGCCCGGGCAAATGATGATTCAAAATCCGGCATCCTGGTTAACTCAATATAAGTGATATCCTGTGCTATCTTTGGCGCGGTTTCTCTTTCCCGGCCGGATAGCAAACAGAGATAGGCTCCGGATTTGGAGGTGTTGCCTACATATTTTATCCGGTTTTTCAGCTCTCGGGGCAAAATTCCGGTGCCGGTAAGGCTTTCCGCTTTTAAATGAGCTCCAAACTGCCCAGCTATCATAACCTGGTCAATTTCTCCCAGGGAAAGACTATTGGCTTGAACCATGGTTTGGATACCGGAGAGAATAGCCCCTTTAGCCAGCTGCACCTGTCTGATGTCCTGCTGAGTCAGAAATAGGCCCCTTTCCCGGTCAATAATAAAGCGCTTTTTACCGGCTGCTTTTTCTACCAGCGGGTGATCCAGCAAGCGTCCGCTTTTATGCAATATTCCCTGACGCAGTAATTCAGCCACCAGAGCCAGCAAACCGCTGCCGCACAGCCCAACTGCCGGTAAATCCCCAATAACAGAATATTCCACTTCGGTATTCGTGCCCGTACCCTTAAGCTGCACGTCATCGATAGCATCTGGGGTCGCTCTGACGCCACAGCTGATATTCATGCCCTCCAGGGCAGGCCCGGCAGCGCAGGAGCAGGAAGTGAGCCGTCCCTTTTGGGACAGAACCATCTCACCGTTGGTTCCAATATCAATAAAAAGGATGTTACCGGGATCATCATGAATCCCGCAGGCGAGAATCCCTGCGGTAATATCGCCACCTACAAAAGCGGAAACAGCAGGCAGGCAATAGACCTGACAATGGCTGGACACCGGCAACCCCAGTTCTTTATCACCATTTAGAGTCAGGGCTCCGTTAAAAGCCGGTAAATATGGAGATTTACCCATAGAAGAAGGATCAATTCCAGCCAGGAGATGAATCATGGTGGTATTGCCGGCTACCGTAATGTCATAAATATCTTTGCCGGTGACAGGGAAATTGCTATTGCACCGGGATATAGCTTCCCGGATCAAGTGGTTAAGATCCTTAAGCAGAACTTTTTGCAGTATTAAAATGCCGTTCTTATTGGTCATGGCATAATGAATTCTGCTCATCACATCCTGTCCAAAGGCTTTTTGCCCGTTGAAACATGATACACTGGCCAGTTCTCTGGCGCTTAACATATCAACCAGACTGGCCACTATAGTGGTAGTGCCAATATCTATAGCCAGACCCCAAAGCCGGTCTGTGCTGTCTCCGGTCTCACGACCAACAAGTTCACGACCCGCCCATACCAGGGTGTTGCCGGCTGAATCCAGGCTTTTGGAAATAACAGGTTCTATATGGAAATCTCTTAAATATCCCGAGCTGATAATATCGCTGGCCGGTTCTTCCGGAGGCAATTCCAGGGTAATGTCTGTCTCCGCGAAATGAAGGCAGGCCAGACGCCATCCGGCCCTGAGTTCCTCAGCAGAAAAAAAGTCCTGTTCCCTTTCCTGCCAAAGCATATCAGCATTTAATATCCTGACCCGGCATTTTCCACAACAGCCTGCGCCGCCGCAAGGAGCATCCAGCAAAGCATTCTCTGCCAGGCCTTGATAAAGGTTTTGCCCTTTATCCATTTTGAATTGAGTTGCTTCTATATCAAAGCGCTTAACATATATCCAGGGCATCTTTTTCTCCGAACCTGAGCCTGCTAGATTCCCATTCTTCTATGGTGGTTTTTACCATGGTTTGTACATTTAATAATGGGGTAGTGGTAGATAATCCGCAGGCGGGGGCCACAATGTCCGCCCCCCGGCTTATTGCATACTTGGTGAGTTTGGCTATCTTTTCGGGCGGCATGGTGGCCAGGGCATGAGTGTTGATATTCCCCATAATTGCCTTATCCGGGAGGTATTCTTTGATTTCCTCCAGCCCAACCATGGAATCAACGCTGAAAACATCACACTTAAGCTCAGGGAGGATATGATATACGCTCTTCAAGACCCCGCAAATATGAACTATCTTTATTGCGGCACTATCCAGAGCATCCATGAGCTGGTTAAGATATCTAAGGGAATAGTTTTTGAACAGCTGGGGTCCCAGTATTTCTCCGGTACCACTGGGTTCAGAGATACAAATGGCGTCAGCCCCAGCCTGGATTTGAGCTTGGCCGAATCTGGCCAGATTCAGCACCACATACTCCATCAGCCTCTCGGCTTGGGCCGGTTTTTTGCGAAATTCTTTAAGCAATATGGACATATCCACCAGAGTCCCGGCCGTGCTTACCGGACCGGTCAGGTTGCCGATAATGGGCACATGGGTACCGCGGCCTCTCAAAATCTTAATGGCCTCGACAACTACCCGGGCTCTCCCCACATCTATATTCAAGGGCTTTAATAGATTGATCTCGGCCGAAGAAGTTAAAGGAGATGCAATTACATGAGGCTCAC
>JAAYJK010000005.1 GCA_012522955.1 Syntrophomonadaceae bacterium | reverse complement strand
TTTTCGACACAGTCAAGTATAATTCCTTCTTGATTTTCAATAAATTTTTACTTTTTTTTGCATATCCTGTCAGTATATCGTCATTGAATATTATATTGGTGTATTAGTATATAGATAAACTCCATAATAGAATTCAATTCCAGGTGCCATTAAACTCGATACCGGGGTTGCTCCTCATGTATAACACTTGCCCGGGTGAATACATAAAGCTTATGCTTCCCCAGACATCCTTGGGTATAAAAATAGGCTCAACCTTCAACTTCTGAAGGTTGAGCCTGGAAAATCAATGTTTCCGTCCTATTGTCCAAATATCTCAGGATATTTGTTAATGAATTGACCCTTTAGTTCTTTATCAAAATCAAAGGTGGCAAAATAGTCAACCGGTGTTTCCGTTCGACGTATTAATTCACTGGATCCGTCTTCTTTCAGCAACACTTCTGCCGAGCGTAATTTGCCATTATAGTTATAACCCATGGCATAGCCGTGAGCTCCAGTATCATGTATAACTATTAAATCTCCCATATCAATTTTTGGCAGCATACGATCTATAGCGAACTTGTCATTATTCTCACACAGGCCTCCGGTAATATCATATTTGTGATTACATGGCTGTCCTTCCTTGCCCATTACGGTAATATGATGATAGGCGCCATACATAGCCGGACGCATGAGATTAGCGGCACAGGCATCCAAGCCTATATACTCTTTGTAGATGTGTTTTTGGTGTACAGCAGTAGCCACCAGACAGCCATAAGGCCCGGTCATAAACCGGCCCAATTCGGTAAATATTGCTACCTCCCCCATGTCAGCAGGAACCAGTATTTCTTCGTAAACCTTCTGTACATCAGCTGCAATGGCATAAATATCAGCTGGAGACTGCTCTGGCAGATAAGGTATCCCGATCCCACCCGAAAAATTAACAAAGCTTATTTGGGCACCGGTTTCCTGCTTCAATTCTACTGCTGTTTGAAACAGAATTTTGGCCAGGGTTGGATAATACTGATTGTCAGTGGTGTTGCTGGCTAAGAAGGCATGTAAGCCAAAATTTTTAACGCCTTTGGCCTGTAGTTGTTTAAACCCTTCACTTAACTGGGAACGGGTAAAACCATACTTGGCTTCGCCGGGGGTATCCATGATAGCATTATTAATAGCAAAATCACCACCCGGGTTGTAGCGGCAACTTATAGTTTCTGGCAGGCCGGTTAAGCGATCCAGGTAATCAATGTGAGTTATATCGTCCAGATTTATGATGGCATTTAGTTGGCGAGCCAGAACAAAATCCTCCGCAGGGGTCATATTGGATGAAAACATTATTTCATCTCCCTTAAAACCTACTGCATCAGATAGCATAAGCTCTGTATATGATGAACAGTCAACACCGCATCCTTCTTCTTTAAGTATTTTCATCAAGCTTGGATTAGGAGTGGCTTTGACCGCAAAATACTCTTTGAATCCCGGGTTCCAGGAAAACGCCTCATATAATCGGCGAGCATTTTCCCTGATCCCCTTTTCATCATATAGATGAAAGGGGGTAGGATATTTTTGGGTAATCTTCTTTAATTGATCCAGCTCAACAAATGTTTTCTTCATAATCAGCCTCCGTTTTAATGTTTCTAATTGATGCCTAAGCAAGGAGCAGGCAATAGTTAAAACTTCCCATTACTGCTGCAGGAGCGGTACTGCGATATGATTAAGCTTGCCCATCCATATATGCTGGAATGCCCAGACTACAAGCACCTTATTGCTTTCCGGGCACAACCCATGTGAAGTAAATTATAACATTTTTCTGCATCAACCAAAATGAGGGCTTGAATGTATTCAGTATTCCATAAAGATATTTAATCAAAAAAACGCCTGAAACACAGAACTTCGGCGCGGGGTTTGTTATATAAAATAAATCAGATAGGGGTAATGGTGCTAGATTTCACTTGCGAATAGCCAATGATGCAGTAATTAATCCTTCTATCCTATTAAGCTGGTCTTCATTCAGACTTTGTGCGAATCGGCAGTATTGCTTTTGCCAGTCCCAATAGGCATCTTTATCCTCTGCAGCTGAATATAGGTCAAAAGCATCAGCCTCGGCCCTCATCTCTTCAATAAATATCAATTTGGCCAGCAGAGCTAATTCAAAATCCCCCAACTGAGAAAACAAGATCCAGTAATCCTGATCATACAAACAATCGGATTCCAGTACATCGATAAAATCGCCCAGTGAATGTATGCCTCGAATAATCACTTGGGCTCTTAGGGAAGGATCTGAAGCAACACTAATTTCTTCGAGCAGGGTACAGAAACTTTCGTTATTCATAGTCTTGCCTGCATCATAAATAATAGCTTGAGTATTAGTGGCTTCTCTTTCCAGTATCACTACATTATGCAGGCTGTCGTTATTTAGGGCAGATAAAAGCCGTGGCATCAACACCCCAAAATATTCACGAATATAGTTTTTCTCATTTTGATCTTCTATATCCAGCTCTGCAATTAGGCTTTCTATAGCTTCTTTGATTTGGGACCGACATTTAGGTTCATCCAGTCCCATCAATTTGTCTCTCAAAAAACGGTACTGAATTGCTGTCATTCTAATTTCAGTGGGTCTATTGCCTGACAGCAGGGAAAAAATAGAATTGCAGAGTACTATCTCAAATATGTTTATCAGCGCTTCTTTATAATCAATCTGATAAAGCTGCCCGTAATCAGACAGCAATTCTTTGATATCATTTAGGCTAAACCGATGGCAAAACTTGTTCTCCAAAACCAAGGTGTAAAGGTAATTTCGAATATAGAATATACCCTGCACTTTCATATCATCTAAGAGTAAAGGATAATCTATACTTCCCATGGTATCATTGGAGGCAAATTCCGGATCATAGTGTTCGATACAAGCCGGCAGAGCTTCATCTACAGTAGATTGGTAGGCTTCATTATCAATATCCAGTTTAAGTATTTCCTGGTAGAGGGTTTTCGTCTCTTGCCAACATTGATTGACCAGCTCCAAACCTCTCCGGTGTACTTCCTTAACACCTACAGTGCTTAAAATCTCGATAGCCTCTCGGGGATTATTCAAGTTGCTGATATAAGCATCCACACAATATAGAATGGATAGCATCAATCGCTCTCCGGTTTCAACTTTAATTGAGCTACTATCGCCCTGGCTGTACCGAATAACGGTATCTTTTAACAAGGAAAGGAACTGCTGGTGGATATGCTCCAGATGCTGCTGATCCAGCCAGGCCAGTTCTTCAACTCGCTGCAGCAAGGATATGGTATAGTGATAGGGATCTAGAGGCAGTTTCGTTAAAGCTGGATATGCTTCATTAAATCTGTGGGCCATTAGAGCTTTCTTCCTCCCTATTATCTTCCCATGACCGCCTCCCGATATCCCCAACTAATATCATCATTTCCCGGTTTCTCAGCAGATCTAATGATCCCGAGCAAGAGGTGTCATAGTATTCCTTCATCAGAGATAACAATTCCTGGTCACTGATTAGGTCCCTGGTCTCGTTTTTGAAACAATAGAAAATATCGATTAATTCACTTAAGACTTCAACATAATTATGCTTGTGGATATAGGGAGAACTGCAAAAAGTTTTTATCATATTTTTGATTGGTTCATTGCTAAGTTCGATTCTACCGTAATCCCTCAAGGCTTGGTTTCTGGTCTTTAATATTTCCAGGGCTCCTATTGTATCAAGTATTAGACCATATCTTTCCGAAAGCTGATTAATTTCAAGGATTTCGTCTGGAGTAGCAATTTTATTCAATCCCCTGTAAAGATCCAAGATGGGCACATAATTTCCCCCTCCAAGTCGAATACATATAAGATCACTTATGAGAATCCCAGCCAAAAATAGATAGCACATAAGCTTGACATTTTTTTGTACTTATGATATATTAATTATTTGCCTGACACCTATATTATACTTGGCAGCTTGAACCTTGTCAATCTGTGCCTTCCCCTATAAATATCTCAAGCTACCACTGTAATTGATCTAAATCCATAGTTTCCAGCAGTTCCTTGAGCTTAATGATTTCTTCCCGGTTGAGGGTTATGCCCTTTCCCATTTTGTCGTGTCCAGGAGACCAATCCCTTATATCTATTTTGGCAGGCCTGGTATTCCAGCTAATTAAATTAATTTCTTTCTGCCAACCTTTGCTCCCCTCCGACAATGTTCCAATAGATTGAGTAATTTCAAACTTAATATCCGCCACCTGCTTACCTCCACTCTATTCTTTTCCAACATTGTATTATTTTGTTATTTACTTGGCAATAGCCTAATTAAAACCACAAACCGGGTCTGCTCTTAATGTCAAAACCCGGTTCTTATTCAATGTAAGTAAAGTTAAGGAGCCTGGCCCCTTAACTTATGAAGGTATTAATAAAATGCCTTATTACTTCTACGCCTCCAAACATAGCTCCCAAGCTGCTGCCTACATTGGATAATGCAACCACCAGCAGGATATGGGTTACTTTATTGTTCCAAAATCCTTTTATGGAATTAATATCCTGAGCCATATTTTCAAAATCCTGTACCAGTGGTTTTTTAACTATAGCTTCTGTTAAACCGGCAAACCAACCGGCGGCCAAAAGGGGATTCAGAGAACTTATAGGAGATACCACAAATGCGGTAAGTATGGCTAAGGGATGGGCAAAGGCCAGTAGTGCCCCTAGTGCTGCCAGTGAACCATTCCAGATTATCCAGGCTGCCATCTGATCCAGCCCGGCTCCTCTATCTGCAGAAAAGGTAGATGCAATTAAAAGCAGTATCAGTATCGGTATAGCCCAGCCAATAGCTCTGCTGATGCGTGAAGGAGGCTGAATTTGGGATAATTTAACCAGATCATGTTCCCTCAGGAGTGCTTGCTTAACCCCGGGTATATGACCTGCACCTAATACGGCAACCACCTTATTCCCGGGAGCTTGCTTGATATTCTGGGCCAGGTACTGATCTCTTTCATCTATTAAGATTGATTTTATGTCCGGGAAAGATACCGAAAGATCCTCCAGGGCTGCACTTAACATATCACTGCTCTTCATCTTCTCCAGTTCTTCTTCACTCATCTCTTCATCCATGAACATACTCAGGAGAAGCTGAAAGAAAAGCTTAAATTTCCCCCATAATCCGATGCTTCTCCACAAACGCATCATAGTTGTCTGTAGATCCCGATCAGCCAAACAAAGTTCGGCTCCCACTTCCTTAGCGGAAGTCATCCCCTGCATCATTTCCTGCCCCGGTTTGATATTGAACTGATCAGCCAGCCTTTTTTGATATGAAGATAAAATTAAATTCACCAAGAGCAGCATAGCCTTGCCGTCTTTTATGATCTGAGTAATATTGGAATTTTTCCAACGCTCATTATCGGTCAAATTGCGGTAGCGCGCCTCACACAATTCTATGCACACTGTATCCGGCCTTTCGCTCTCGATTACCTCTTTAACATCATTCACACTCTTGGATGATACATGAGCAGTTCCTACTAATATCAGCTGTTTGCCGTCCAGTTCTATAAAATGAACGTTTTCATTATAATTATTCACCATCATCACTTCCTAATATAACTTGTTCAGATGACTCCCAGATAATAATAGCATATTCAAGGAGATAATAAGTCAAAATACCAGCCTTAATCCAGTTATTTAAACATAATAGTATGAAAAACGCTGCCTTTAAGCTTAAGTGATTGCCTCTGTATTATTAGCTTTTTTAATGGTACAATTTCAAAGGTATTCCACTGTGATAAACGGTTTTCATTTATGCCCGCATTAGTTATGGTGGTTTAAGATTTGACATGTATTTGGATAGGAATAATAGAGCATGGATGAAAGAGCCATTCAACTTGGAGAGAGAAAAATAAGTCAGCTTTTATGGCAATTTTCCTTACCGGCCATTATAGGAATGCTGGCCAACTCTTCTTACATGATAATAAACCGCTTGTTTATAGGCAACGTAGTAGGTGCAGACGCCATTTCTGGCTTGTCCGTTACCATGCCCATTTCTTTAATCATGACCGCCTTCGGTATGCTTATAGGTATAGGGGCTGGAGCCATGATTTCCATTCGTCTAGGCCAGAACCGCGCGAAAGAAGCAGAACACATTTTAGGTAATGCTCTATCCCTTTTATTGATAATATCAGTGCTGGTATCAGGGACTCTGTTATTATGGCTGGATGAACTGCTTATTGCTTTCGGAGCCAGCCCTAATACTTTGCCTTATGGCCGGCAGTTCATCAGTATTATCCTATTTGGTTCGCTTTTTCAGTATGTAAGCTTTGGACTGGTTGCTATTATCCGTTCTGAAGGCAATCCTCGGATCTCCATGAATATAATGCTCCTTAATGCCGGTTTAAATGTGGTCCTGGATTTCGTTTTCGTTTACCTTCTCCATTGGGGAATGCCGGGTACAGCGGTAGCAACGGTAATTTCCCAGGCCGTGGCTGCTACCCTGGCTATACGCCATTTTATAGGTTCATCTAGTGTAATCAAGCTACACTGGAAATTTATTCCTCCCAGCCGCCCCATTATCCAGGCGATATTAAGCATTGGTATGGCTCCTTTTGCCATGCAGCTGGTTTCCAGTCTAATAGTAATTCTCTACAACCAGGGCCTGGCCCAATATGGAGGAGACTCCGCCATCGGAGCCTTTGGAATTATTTATACCATCACCATGTTTACCCTCATGCCGGTGGTTGGTATCAGCCAGGGACTGCAACCCATAGCCGGATTTAACTTCGGGGCCAGGAAATATGTCCGAGTCAAGCAATCACTTAAACTGGCCATACTATTTGCTAGCTTCATCGTTTCCCTGCTATTCATCCTTATTCAGCTGGGAGCCGGCCCTATTATGCGATCTTTTTCCTCTGAGCAAGAACTGCTGAACCTGGGTATCCATGGCTTAAGAGTTTTCTTATTATGCTTGCCAATAATCGGTTTTCAGATAATCAGTGCAAATTTCTTTCAGGCTATCGGCAAGGGGTTTACTTCCATGTTCCTTAACCTTCTGCGTCAGGTTATTTTTCTTATCCCCATGCTGCTGATTTTCCCCCATTTCTTTCAACTGAACGGTATATGGCTATCTTCTCCGGTATCGGATTTAGCTGCCTCATCAGTAACTGCCTTGGTACTTTTAAGACATTTGCGTAAATTAGATATTAATCGAGACCAATTGAACCCACAAGCCTACTAGCAACACTTTCCATTGCCTCTAGAGAACCCCTAAGTATCTAGGTAAGAATTTGTAATTTTTCAACAAAATTATTATAGTAGATAGTGATTGGAAGCAAATTGTTTTGCATCAAGACCGATATATTTTATCTTTATTTGGAGGTGGATGATTTGCAGGCGACTCCTGCCTATCAAATCGACCCACAGGCCGTAAGCTATTGGCGTTGGTCTGGTCTTATAAATTCTATTATTTTCTGGATGATGGTATTGGCATATTATAATACAATGAACCTGTGGAATCCACCGGGCTGGATTTTCCCAGCCCTGCTGATCGCGGCCATCTTAGGGACTATCTTTTATGTTTTTCTTGTCCCACAGATAAGGTGGAATACCTGGCGTTACGATGTATCTGAACAAGAGATAGATTTGTATTTTGGGGTGTTTGTTAAACATCGCACCTTGATCCCCATGGTCCGGGTTCAGCATGTAGATACCGAACAGGGACCACTGCTACGTTATTTCCAGCTTTCTACAGTTACTATTTCTACTGCTGCCGGCAAACACCAGATTCCGGCTTTGGCTGATAGTGTGGCCGCGGAGTTAAGAGCCCGGATTTCCCTACTGGCCCGAGTGGTGGATGAAGATGTATGAACCACATAGGCTGCATCCGGCAGCCATACTGGAATTTCTGATCACCAATATATATAAATTGGTTCAAGCTATGCTACCTTTAATGCTTCTGGCCCTGGGCAACAGTGTTATTCGCAAGTGGCTAATTGTCATCCTGCCGCTTATGCTGCTTTGCTTTATCATCTATGGTGCCTTATATTGGTTGCGTTATGTTTATTATATTCAAGACCATGAACTGCGCCTGGAATTCGGGGTAATAGTAAGAAAAAAGCGCTATATATCTTTTGAACGCATACAAACGGTGCAGGTATCTGCCGGAGTAATACAGCGGTTGTTTGGCTTGGTGAAGCTGCAGGTGGAAACCGCAGGCTCAGGCAGCAATGCGGAGTTGTCACTCCCGGCTGTTTCCAGAGCTAAGGCCGAGGCACTGCAAATGATTCTGCAAAATACAACCGGCTTTAAATCTGCTGTAGCAAATGAAGAAGATCTGCAACAATTCCAGCTCACTACTCCTGCTCTGCTGCTTCTAGGAAGCACCTCTAACAGCCTGGGTCTAGTCTTGGCCGGTATGCTGACTATTATTTCACAGTTGGATAAGCTTATCCCCGGCGAAAACATATGGGAAAGGTTTAGCGAGTACGCCGGTCAGGTACTCTCCGAAACGGTGGGTACCATTTTATTAATCCTTGTTGCTGTATTTCTGCTGGCCTGGTTGCTTTCCCTGCTGGGGAATATAATCCTGTTTGGGGGTTTTTCACTTAAACGGGATGGAGACAATTTGAAAATCAGCCGCGGCCTGCTGGAGAAAAAACAGCTTACAATACCCATTAGAAGGATTCAAGCAGTCCGACTGGTGGAAGGTATTTTACGCCAGCCCCTGGGAATGGTAAGTATCAAGGTAGTTACCATTAGTAATACTGGAGAAAAGGGTGAAGGAAATGTTATCATGCCTATAATTGCCTTAAGCGAGGCAGAGGATTTTCTGAGAAAAGTAGTTCCGGAGTTCTATGTCAGCTTGGATACTGAGCCCCTTCCTCTTCGTTCTCGAATAAGATATATCGCGATAAACCTAATTCCCGCTTTAGTTATGGTAATACTAGCATCATACTTTCTTCCTTATGGTTATCTTAGCCTGATCTTGCTCCCCCTGGCTTTGGGGCTGGGAAAGATACAATATCGAGATGCCGGTCTTAAAGTGCAGGATGGTATAATGTTAATACGATCAAGAACTTTAGGCAGAGTCAGCACCATCATTCCGCGACCCAAGATACAATCCCTGTCTATTACCTACACATATTTTCAAGCCAGAAATACATTGACCACCTTGAAAATTTCTATTGCCTCTGGCACTGTTGCCACCTGGGTAAAATTAGTCGGCATGGATGAAAATAGAAGCCTGGTGATCAGTCAGTGGTTTTCTCGATCACTAGGCTAACAGTCACAACCAACTATCCCTAATTAGGTAATTGGTTGACATTATTCAATATGCTTATAAATGTTTCGCTGACCCCAGGGTGCGGGCGGAGTTGAGTACTGACAGGAGGGCTTCCCCTACATCGGCAAATACTGCCTCCCACATGGTAGCATATCCGAAGAATTAAGGCAGATAAGATCAGCCCGCAGCTTTTTTTATGCTTGCTATGGTCTAAAGCGAATTTGGAGTATAATAAAATTAGATATTGTTCATACCACTATTCTTTCTATATCTCTTATCACTATTTAGTCCAGGTAAGTAACTCTTTAAAATTTGATAGCAGGGAGGATTTCTATGTTTAAGCAGATTCTGGTTCCGGTGGACGGCTCCGATTTTGCAACTAATGCTGCTAGAAAAGCGTTGGTAATCGCTCAAAAACACGATAGCAAAATTACCCTTCTGCATGTAGTAAACCATTCTCAGCTATTTAGCATGGGTTCACCGCAATCTCTGCCGGTTATTACTGATCTCATGATTGAAGGAGTCATAAAAGGAGCTGAAAAAATTTTGGAGGATACCAGGCAGGCTTTAGGACCAAGTAAGGTGGAAATAGAAACCAAAATCGAATGGGGAACCCCGGCTCAGGTAATTATTAACCTGGCCCGTAATCAAGCCTGTGACCTGATTGTTATGGGCAGTCGTGGTCTAAGCAAGATGTCCGGCTTGTTTTTAGGAAGCGTTAGCGACCGAGTAACCAAAATAGCTCCATGTCCGGTAATGTTAATTAAAGAATAATTCTCCAATATCTAAACAAGGAGATTTTATCATGAAGCGCGATTATCTGGTGGAAGAAGCCTGTGAACTGGCAGCTCGCACTCATGCCCACCACTTCCTCAGCGGAACTGATATCCCATATATAGCTCATCCCATGGCAGTAGGTATTATACTGGCAGAAGCCGGCGCTACTACTGAGGCAATTATAGCAGGGATACTCCATGATGCAGTTGAAGAAAGCCAGCTTAACCTGGTGGAGATAGAAAAGCTTTTTGGTTCTCTGGTGCTTAGCTTTCTAGAGACCTATTCCGAAACCGACAAATCACTGTCCTGGGAAGAAGGAAAGCGAAAAACCCTGATCAAACTACAGGGCGCTGATCGGGATACCTGGCTTATCGTTTTAGCAGATAATCTTAACAAGATTCGCAGTATGGCAAGATATTATGAGCTGGATGGTGAAAATATCTGGAAACGTATGCAGCAAGGACGACAAGAACAGGAGTGGTATTATCGAGGGCTGGTGGAAGCCCTGCGACAAAATTATAGATTTCGACCCTGTATGTTCTTTGAATTTGAAAAGCTGGTAAAACAGCTTTTTGATTAGTTGGCTTTAATACTAGAAATACAAGTGATCACCACTTAATTGTTGGAAGTTAGTATATGCAGGTATTTTCTCAGATTTTCAGATTCCTGGTCTTCAAACCTTTTCAGCACCTTTTTATTAGCGTCCAAGATGGCCTGCTTGACAGGCTCTTTCAAAGCTTGTCCTTTATCAGTTAATACTACCTGCAAAGCGCGACGGTCCCGTGGCACTGCCTGTCTTTGTATCAAGCCTTTTTGCTCCACTCGATCCAGAATCCCAGTAATGGAAGAACTGTCTAAAGAAAGTCGTTCAGCCAGTTGCCTGGGCGTTTGGCTATCCTCTTCCCATAGACAGCTTAATATGGCATATTGTCCAGGTGTAATTCCAAATGGAGCCAACTCGGCTTTAAACAGCTGCTGTACCGCCTGCTGGGCTTTGGTAAGGGTAAAATTAATACATTGTTCCAGTTTCATATATACTATAAATCCTTTCCAGGCGTCTGAGGCCTGATTTTGAAATCGTTATAGCCTGAGCTAACAGGCTAATAATAAGCTTTGTTATTAGTTTATGACTTTTTTATCTGGCATACAAGATTCTTGCTTAGAAAATAATTTTGCGGTGCTTAAACCTTAAGTTTAGCCGGGTTAGATTTCAGCAAGAAAAACAACCCAGGCCAGTCATATGGAGAGCACAAACCAACCTCAGGTTTTAAGCCTTCACTGCAACCCTTGAGCCCACCAATGGCTTTAGGGGTTAATAATAAACTATGACCTCAGATCACGGCAGTTGTCCCAGGTGGGGCCCTCAAGCCGAAGGTTGCCTTATGTAATTGGGGCTTAAAAGCCTTGAGGCACCTCTGATTTCATCTGCTTTTCCTATCATTATCAAATAGTCCTCAGCCTGAAGAGTGTAATCCCCTCCTGGATTGGGCAGGTATTCTTCACCCCTATTAATAGCTAAAATGGTAGTGCCATAAAGTTTGCGCAAATCAACTTCAGACAGTGTTTTTCCAGCTACCGGTGAAGCCTGGTCCACCTTGATCCTCTTAACCTCCAGCTCGCTAAAAGACTTCCTGAAAGCCTTCATTTCTTGACCTAAAGCTGCTACGCTTCTCAGCATTCCATAATCTTCGCTGCGTACTTGAGATATATATTCTTCTATCTCATCCCGGGGCACCAAATATTGATCCAGAACCTGGGCAAATATTTCTACTGAAGTTTCATATTCTTCCGGAATAACCAAATCTGCCCCCAAGTCATGGAGATCTTTCATGTCAGCAACCAGCCTGGTCCTTACGATAATGTATATTAAAGGATTAAGCTTTCTAACCGTATAGGTTATTCTACGCAGGGCAGCAGAATCGCTAATGGCAATAACCACTACCCGCGCTTTGTCAATATTAACGTGTTTAAGGACGGTTTCATGAGTGGCATCTCCAAAAAATATGGGCTGGCCTCGCTCCTGTTCCTGTCGCACTGTTTCAGAATTCAGTTCCAGTATTACATAAGGAATACCTGCATACTGGGCTGCCCGTGATAAATTGCGACCGTTTAAACCATATCCTACAATAATAAGATGATTCTCTTTTTCAATACCAGTCTCCGGGGCTACGGTCCAGGAATGCCTCCCACTCCTCAATCTCTCCGGTATAGGTAAAATACATAAACGAGCTGCTACCTGAGGAGCTATGGATATCAAAAAAGGAGTTAACATCATAGTCAATATAGAGGCAGCTAGAAATCCTTGATATAATTCTGGACTCAGTAATCCATGTTTTATTCCTGTCTGAGCCAGAATAAAGGAGAATTCTCCCACCTGGCATAAAGTAAACCCTACGATAATAGATACCCGCAAAGGATAACCAAGAATTGTAGCCGCTATCATCGCTACCAGCCCTTTAAGAGCTAATATAGCTAATGTATAAATGATCAGGGTTCCCAGATGAGTCAACGCGATCTGTATACTTAAAAGCATACCAATGGAGACGAAAAATAAGCTGGTAAATGTATCCACGAATGGTATTATATTGGCCAGGGCTTGATGACTGTATTCTGATTCGGCAATAATCAATCCGGCCAGGAAAGCTCCCAAGGCCAGAGAAAGACCAGAACTGTAAGTCAGACCAGCTATAGAAAAACATATGACTATGATGCTCAACATAAACAGCTCTCGGCTCTGGGTACGGGTGATTTGATAAAGCACCGGGGGAAGCACATATAAAGATAGTATAATTACCGCTACCATCAAAACCACAGCTTTCAGCAATATCCACCAAAGACTACCGGTTGCTGCTGAATCTGCTGCCAACCAGGGAGTAAACAGCATCATGGCTACAACTATGATATCCTGATAAATAAGAATACCCAGGGCAGTCTTCCCGTTGGGGGTATCCATCTCCAGTCTTTCCCCCAGCTGCTTAAGTACAATAGCGGTACTACTAAGTGAAACCAAAAAACCCAAGAATATTGCCTGGTTAACCGGCATATTCATTAACCGGGCGAAAGCATAAGTTAATAATATGGTTAAACCTACCTGAATACTTCCTCCCAGTAAAATGGTTTTTTTTATGCTTATTAAGCTTTTAAATGAAAATTCCAGACCTATGCTGAACAGTAATAGAATGACTCCTATTTCAGCAATGGATTCTACCTGATGAACTGATTTTACCAGTCCAATTCCATAGGGGCCAGCTAGTATGCCGGTAAATAGAAATCCTACAATAGAAGGAATCCTAATCCGATGACAGACATACAGAACTACTACTGCTATGGCAAATATTACTACTATATCATAAAGTAAAGCAAATTCTATATTAATCACCCTCTTGTTAAACTATATGCGGGTTCAAGTACAGAATATACAAAAAATACCTGCAGCGCAACTTTATCCGCTGATCAGCCGGGCCAATTCCTCCTCATCCATTTGAGGCAGGTAATCATACAAACCAATTTTTTCCAAGCAGACTTTTATATCCTGCCAACGGTATACTACTCCTATTAAGGCCTGCTCCAAATCTTCCATTTCACCGGCTTGAAAATAGTCGCCAAATATACGGCAAGACCTTATCCGGCCATGTTTAACCTCCAGCCTAATATCAATATGCCCCCAGGCCAATGATGCTGTCTTTCTACGGTTAAATGCCGGTGATTGGCCATAGTTCCAAGCCCAGGTAGCATATTTATTCTCTCGCAAGGCTTCTACTGCCTGTAATTCAGCCTGGCTTAATTGATAAGTACCCGGACCTGGTTCCAGTTGGAGCAGCTCTGCGGCCAGTATTTCCTTGAACTCCTCCACTTTTATGTCCTGGCTTAAGTGGTCCCTAATATTGGTCACCCGGCTGCGAACTGATTTGATACCCTTGGAAGATATTTTATGCACTCCTGGATTCAAGGCCAGGGTCATAGCCTCCAGGTTGGAGTCAAAGAGTATGGTTCCATGATGCAGCAAGCGCCCCCGGTACTTGAACTGAGCATTGCCAGAAAATTTTCGGCCCTCAATAGTAATATCATTGCGCCCGCTGTTTTCCGCCCTCACTCCTATCCGGTCCAAAGCCTTTATTACCGGCCTGGTGAATTTATCATAATTGGCGAAGTCAAGGTTTTCATCTACTACCAGGGTGTAATTGAGATTGCCCAAATCATGATATACCGCGCCTCCACCTGACATTCTGCGTACCAGGACCACACCTTCCTGATCCAGGTAGGGCTGGTTAACCTCTTCGATAGTGTTTTGGTTCCGACCTATTATCACTGCCGGCTTATTTTGCCATAAAATAAAAGTGTGGTTAGGACCGGTCCAGCTTGTCATTAGGTATTCTTCCAGAGCCAGATTGAAATAAGGATCACGGGAATGGTTTACGACTTCTATCATGCCAGAGTAACCTCCCAACCTCTATATTAAGAATAGGGGATAGCAGTCTTGCTGCCTCCCCTGCAATAAGTTATATGTTTCGCGGGTTTGGATGCATAAATATCCGTCGCCGGTTTTGGCAGAGAAACACATCCTGATTCAACGCCTGGATGGGGCCAGATGGATAGCCTGCCCCTGCACATCCAGTACTGCTTCCAACAAGGCCTCGCACAGGGTAGGGTGAGGATGAATGACATCAGCAATTTCGCCCGTTTTCATTCGATTTTTCACTATCAGGGTTCCCTCGCTAATCAAATCACTGGCATGGGGCCCGATAATATGTACTCCAATAATGGTGTCTTCACTATCAGCCAGGACTTTTACCATCCCATCGGTTTCTCCCATGGTAAGGGCCTTGCCATTTGCTGCAAACTGACACTTGCCAGTCCGGTATTCAATGCCCTGGATTCGCGCTTCTTCTTCGCTCATGCCCACACTGGCAATCTCTGGAATGGTAAAAACGCAAGCCGGAACTGCATGGTAATGTACCCGCGGGGTCAGCCCGGCCATATGCTCTACAGCTGCAATTCCTTCTTCTGATGCAGCATGGGCTAGCATATAACCTCCAATAAGATCGCCGATGGCATAAATGCCTTCTACATTAGTAATAAAGCTGTGTTTTACTTTTATGAATCCGGCCTGGTCTCTTTCAATACCCAGTCCATCCAGATTCAAACCCTCCACATAAGGTCTGCGACCAGCAGCCAAAAGCACCATATCGGCCTGGCTTTCAACCATCCCCTTCTTACCCTGGGCCACTATTTTCAGGCCCCCCGGCTCCTTTTCTATTCTTTCCACCCGGCTTGCAGTATGAACTTTAATCCCCTGCTTTTTGAAAAACACTAGTAAACGCTTGGCCAATTCTTTATCCAGGTTGTTTAATAAATAAGGCATATACTCAAATACTTCCACCTGACTGCCAAAGGTATTAAATATGCTGGCAAACTCCAATCCTACTACTCCGCCACCGATGACAGCCAATCGAACTGGAATCTCATCCAAGTCCAAAATTTGGTCACTGCTGACTACTCCAGGTAAATCCACTCCTGTAATAGGTAGGGAAGCAGGAACGGATCCGGTAGCCAGGATCAAATTTCGTGCCTTAATCAACTCACCATTTACCTCTACCGTATTGGGGTCCAGCACGGATGCCTTACCCTGTATTTTCTCCACCCCATTGGACTGCAGCAGTTTTTCCACGCCTTTGGTTAAGCCAGAAACAATACTATCTTTACGGGCTCTGGCTCCAGCCATATCAAAGGAAATTCCTTCTACCTGTATATTAAACTCCTGGCTTTGACGAATTTCTCTCAAGGCCAGTGCATTTCTATAATAGGCCTTGGTGGGGATACAACCCCGGTTTAAACAAACCCCGCCTATTTTATCTTTTTCTATCAGAACTGTCTTCATTCCCAGTTGGCGGGCCCGAATAGCTGCCACATATCCACCCGGCCCTCCTCCAATAATGATCAAATCATTCATTTTAGGGAGCCTCCCATTTAACAACTGGTTTGCGAGCAGCCTTGACCTCATCCACTCTCCTGATTACTGCATTATGGGGAGCATCTAAGAGCAATTCCGGAGCTTCCTTGGCTTCCTTAGCAATAATTTTCATGGCAGCAATGAAATCATCCAGCCGTTCCTTGCTCTCCGTTTCTGTGGGCTCAATCATCATGGCCTCACTTATTATCAAGGGAAAATATACCGTGGGGGGATGATAGCCATAGTCGATCAGACGCTTGGCAATATCCATGGTCGAAATCCCATGAGGATCAGCTTGCTTTTTGGAATTAATGATAAATTCATGTTTGCACAGGCGGTCCAGGGGAATATTATAATCATCCCGCAGTTGATGGCGCATATAATTGGCATTCAAAACCGCGTTTTGGCAAGCATCTTTTAATCCTTCCCCTCCCAAAGCCTTTATATAGGCATAGGCTTTTAAAATTACACCAAAATTGCCGTAAAAATTTCGGGCCTTTCCAATAGAAAGTGGCCTATCGTAATCGAAGTTATATAGTTCCCCTTCTTTTACCACCAGTGGTTTGGGCAAAAATGGCAGTAAATGTTCTTTTACCCCTACCGGACCTGCTCCGGGCCCTCCGCCTCCATGAGGGGTACTAAAAGTCTTGTGGAGGTTAACATGGATAACATCAAATCCCATGTCTCCGGGTCTGGCTACCCCTATAACTCCGTTTAAATTGGCCCCATCATAATAAAGCAGGCCCCCAGCTTCATGCACTACGGCTGCAATATCCTGTATTTCTTCCTCAAACAAACCCAGGGTATTGGGGTTTGTAAGCATCAACCCCGCTACTTCCTTATTCATTTTACTCTTCAGGTCATCCAAATCTACCAGCCCCCGCTGATTGGATTTTACTTCAATAACATCAAATCCAATCATATTTGCCGTAGCCGGATTGGTGCCATGGGCTGAGTCGGGTACCATCATTTTGGTTCTTTCTCTATCTCCTTGATATAAATGATAGGCCTTAATAATCATAACCCCTACCATTTCACCATGGGCTCCGGCAGCAGGCTGTAAGGTAAATCCATCCATCCCGGTTATTTCCGCTAAGAACTCCTGCATCTCATAATAGATCTGAAGAGCTCCCTGAATAGTCTCTGGGACCTGGTATGGATGCAATGCTGCCAAACCAGGCAGTCTAGCCGCCCATTCATTTATCTTGGGGCTGTATTTCATGGTACACGAACCCAGAGGATAGAAACCATTGTCCACCCCGTAAGCCAGCTTGGATAGTTCGGTAAAGTGCCTTACTGCTTCTACTTCACTGAGTTGAGGCAGATCTGTATCCTTATGCCGCAGGAATATGGGGGGGAGAGTGTGATTAATATCCGGCTGGGGCAAACCTGCCGAGGGTAGTCTAAAGGAATTGCTTCCTTTTACTCCTTTTTCAAAAATAAGTTTACTCATCCATTTTCCCTCCTAACACCGCGGCTAGATGGTCAATTTCAGCCCTGCTTCTTTTTTCGGTGAAGGCCAACAATAGGGCATCTTCCAATTGGTACCCTCCTATTATGCCATTAGCTAATAGCTTCTGGTTGGCTGCTGCCGGATCACTGACCTTTACTGCAAACTCCATGAAATAAGGTTGCTGATATTTGAGTTCCAATCCTGCCTCTTCCACCTGCTTCCCAGCATATAAAGCCAATTGATGGGAGCGCAGAGCTATCTCTTTTAGTCCCTCTTCTCCTACAAAAGCCAGGTACATACTGGCGGCTAAAGCGCATAAAGCCTCATTGGAACAAATATTGGAACCGGCTTTTTCCCGTCTTATATGTTGCTCCCGGGCCTGCAGTGTTAACACATAGGATCTTTTGCCATCCAAATCAGTGGTCTGTCCTACTATGCGTCCAGGTATTTTACGCATTAGATCCCGACGAGCAGCAAAGAATCCCAGATAGGGTCCTCCCAAGCTTAGACTGCAGCCCAGTGGCTGTCCTTCCCCTACCGCTATATCTGCCCCCCATTCGCCGGGAGATTTAAGTAGCGCCAGGGATACTGGTTCCACGGCCATAATAAACATCCCTTTATGGGCATGTACCGCTTGTTCTAGTTTTTCTCCATTCTCCAGCACCCCAAAAAAATTAGGCTGTTGAATAATGGCGGCAGCAGTCTGATTATCTATCTCTGCTACCATGGCATCAATATCAGCCGCCCCTTCTCTTCCCGGCACCAAAACCACTTCCATGCGCCCAGACAGAGAATAGGCCTTTAGTATCTCCAGGTATTCAGGATGAACTGTATCAGATATTATAATCTTTCTGCGTTCCTTACCGCTGTTGCAGGCCAGGTTGCAAGCTTCGGCCAGAGCACTGCCGCCGTCATACATAGAGGCATTGGAAACATCCATTCCGGTCAATTTACATATCATAGTCTGGTATTCAAAAATGGACTGCAAAATACCCTGACTTATTTCAGGCTGATAAGGGGTATAGGCGGTATAGAATTCTGAACGCAGCAGAAGTTGATCCACTGCCGCTGGTATGTAACGATCGTAAGCTCCAGCCCCTAGAAAGCAAGGATAGTCTTCCGTACTGATATTCCGTAAGGCCAGGTCTTTCATACAGCTACGCAACTCCATTTCCCCCATGGCAGGAGGTAGAGTCAATCCCTCTTTGATTTTTAAATCATCTTTAATATCGCTGAACAAATCGTCCAAGCTATTTAATCCCATGGTCTTAAGCATATCCTTGGCCACCCAGGGGGGATTAGGAATATACTTCACGCAGGTCCCTCCTTATAATAAGCTAAGTAGCAGTAATACTGCCGCCCATCTTTCTTTATTCCAATGTTTCACAATAGGATTTATACTCATCGGCCGACATTAGTCCTTCCAGGTCGCCCTGATCACTCAGTTCTATTATGGCAATCCAGTTTCCATAGGGATCTTCGTTCAATAATTCCGGGGCTTCCTCCAACTCCTCATTGACTTCCATAACCTGTCCTGAGACTGGACTAAAAAGGGTAGCTACCGCTTTCACCGACTCAACTACTCCCATGGATTCTCCTGCTGCTACTTCCTCATCCAGCTCCGGCAATTCAACAAATACAATATCACCCAGATGATGCTGGGCATAATCGGTAATACCCACATGACCCTTATCGCCATTCACTTTGATCCATTCGTGCTCTTTGGTATAGAGTAATTTTTTGGGAATATTCATTCTAACCCCTCCGTTATATTATATTAATAGCATTAATGCCTAAAACTCGCTGCCTACCCTGGGCTGCTAGCTGCCAGGGAGAAAGTAGCATAAATCAGTCATATTTTTATTGACCTGCTTCCCTTTCCCTATTTAGATTTGGTCTTTTTCTTGTAAAATATGCCCTTACCAACCCTGGCCTTAACCGGCTTGTTGCGGATAAGAATATCTATTTCAGTGCCTGCCTCGCAATGCTCCATGTTTAACAGAGCCAGTCCTATTGGCTGTTTGAAGGTGGGTGAGTGCATACCGCTGCTTACATGTCCTACCGGTAAGCCACCTACTTCAACTTCATAATGGGAACGGGGTATGCCTTTGCCCAGCATGGAAAACTCCACTAACTTCCTTTTTAGGCCTTCCTGTTTCTGTTTAAGTAAAGCTGAACGACCAATGAAATCTCCCGCCTCTAATTTAACAAAGAAACCCAGACCCGCTTCCAGGGGGGTAATATCCTGGTCTATTTCCTGCCCATATAAGGGCAGTTTGGCTTCGAAGCGCAAGCTGTCTCTAGCTCCTAATCCTATGGGGCTAATCTGCTCCCCCCCGGCTCCCATTATTTCTTCCCATATGAATTCAGCCTGCTGGGGCTGTACATAGATCTCGAATCCATCTTCACCGGTATACCCGGTCCGGGATACCAGGCATTCTACTCCCGATATATTAACCTGGGGATTAAACCAAAAAAACCTGATCGCATTCAGGTCCAAAGAGGTTAATTTCTGTAGTATTTGCTGGGCTGCGGGTCCCTGAAGAGCCAGTTGTGCATATTCTGCCGACCTGTTGCTGGCTTCTACTCCCGGAATCAGGTTTTGCTGAATCCACTCGTAATCCTTGTCAGCATTGGCAGCATTGACTACCAAAAGATAGTTTTTGCTGTCATAACGGTATACCAGTAAATCGTCAACTACACCACCGCTGGGATAACACATAGGTGAATACATAACCTGAAAATCCTGCATGCTTTTCACGTCATTAGTGACCAGTCGCTGCACCATCTCTTCAGCCCGATCACCGATTATAATAATTTCCCCCATGTGGGATACATCGAATAGACCAGCTTTTTCTCTTACCATATTGTGTTCTTTAATAATACCCATACCTTCGTATTGCACTGGCAGTTCCCAACCCCCAAAGTCAATAATTTTGCCATTGTACTTTAGATGCATGGGATAGAGTGGGGTTCGTTTCAACGACATCGTATTCCTCCTTACCAAATGTTTAGTTACCTGTAAAAGTAGAGCCAGGCTGATTCAATTGAAAACACCTTATAAAGCTCATCTTTAAGCTACGTTAAATGAATGCTGCCATTTATTGACTAGGTGTGGCCAGCTAAACAGAAGCAATACCCCGATTAAATTGCTAACCTTTTCACATTATATATTCGCTCCTAAAATTCCTGCATCATATATCAGTATAATCAAAAATATTTTAGAAAAATACAATTTTCTTATTAAACTTATTTTGTTTCTAGGTTCTAGCCTGTAATTGTATTTGTAATACATAGGATTATTGGTGGTTGAAGAAGGTTATGGCATAATTTGGATAGACTTAAAGGTAGAGCAGTTATCCCAGCATCCATAGGCAAAAAAAATAACCCGCCGCCGGCAGGTTTATATGGAGATGTAATAGGGATGGGGGGGTTAGTGAATTCTATCTAGTTGGCACAAGCTGGAGAGTGAGAGTGTATATTAGAAGGAAGTAGACTTGGGGAAATGCTCTGGTCTATCATTAATCCACTTTCCTTCATAAGCAAGGGTTCCGTCCGTATAATAGGATTTGCCTTGACCGCTGCGTACACCATGCTGCCATTCGCCTTCATAGCGAAGGGTTCCATCCGGGTAATATTCCTTACCCTGTCCGCAGCGATTGCCATCTTTCCATTCCCCTTCGTATCTGCCTCCGCTTCTATAATAAGCAGAGCCAAAACCTTGAGGTTTACCATCTTTAACTTGTCCTTCATAGGTGGCCACTACATTGTTTCTTAAGGTCATATTCACGATTCTTGCCATCCATGAACCGCCTCTCATCAACTTCTCTTCCACGCAATCTATTTTATTTCAATCCTATGGGCATCTGAAACATCCTCTTGGACCTTGGGGAGGACAATCTTTAACACCCCATCTTTATAATCCGCAGTTATGCCTTCGCTATCGATATTGGGAACATAGAAACTTCTGCTCATTTTACCGCGTCTTCTCTCCCGGCGAACGTAATTCTCCTTTTCTTCATCCAGATCTTTCTGCTTTTGGGTGGTAATGGTCAAGATATCTTCCTTGAACTCAACTACTATCTCTTCTCTGTTAACTCCTGGCAAATCAGCTTCAACAATATAATCATTGCCCTTTTCCTTGATATCAGCTCGTATACTCATACCAAGTTCATTAAACAGATCACCGGTAAAAAAATCTTTGACCAAGTCAGGATTTAAAAGAGTATCAACCAATTCCTTTCTTCTCCGGAAGTGTGTCAAATCAAACATCTTCCTTTCCTCCTTTAGGCTCAAAAAAATATCTTCCTGCAGATATTATTGCAATAAACATGCCAAGCAAAGAACCGTATCCAGAAAATTAATAAACCGCCGTTTGGCGATTGATTACAATAAGTATAATATTTCTTCCAGCTGTTGCGCCATGATGCAATTTGTTCCATTTTGCATCATGGTGCAACATTAATTATCAATTTTATAGGCTTTCATTTTACGATAAACTGTACTGCGATTGACTCCCATTTCTTTTGCCACCCGGCTAATATTTCCTTCATATTCCCCCAATAACTTAATTATGGTAGCTTGTTCCTGCTCCTGCATCATTTTTTTGCGTTGGTTCCTAGCTTCGTATATACTCATGGGCTCCGAATTATTTACCGCTTCTACCACATCTTGATCGTGGGGTATGCGTCTGATCTCGGGGGGTAAATGTCTGACTCCCAGGCTGGATTCTCCCGCCAAATGGACCATCCTCTCCACTACGTTTTGTAATTCCCGGATATTCCCAGGCCAACTGTAGCTTTGCAGATAATCTCTAATCCTATTTCCTTCCTCTTTTTCCATCACTGGTCTCTGTCCCATCTGAGTTTTACTGAGAAAATAGTCAAACAAGAGCATAATATCTTCTTGCCGCTGCCTGAGCGGAGGTATAGTAATATCAATAACATTAAGGCGATAATATAGATCCGCTCTAAAGTTGCCTAGTTCCACTTCCTGCCATAAATTCTTATTGGTAGCGCAAATTACTCTTACATCAACTGGGATAATCCGGCTGTCTCCGATGCGGGTAATGTTTTTCTCCTGCAGTACTCGCAATAAGGTTACCTGCTGTTCCAAAGGCATATCCCCAATTTCATCCAGAAACAGGGTTCCTCCGGTAGCCAGTTCGAATTTTCCTGGTTTTCCGCCTTTGCGGGCACCAGTAAAAGCACCCTCGGTATAGCCAAACAGCTCACTTCCAATTAATTCTCGGGGAATAGCTCCGCAATTTACTGCCACAAAGGGGCCATTCCTGCGCTGGCTTTCGCTGTGTATAGCCTGAGCGAAAACCTCTTTTCCAGTGCCGCTCTCCCCTTCCAGTAAGACATTACTCATACTAACCGCAGCCATTTTAGCAAGGTGTACAGCTTCCTCCATGCTGGCGCTATTAGTAATAATATCCTTAAAGGAATAATTGGCTCGGGCTCCGCTAAAACGATTTACCAAGAGGTGAATGTTTTCAATGGGGCTGAGGAATATTATTCCTCCCCTGATTATCCCCTCCTTATTGCGGAAAGGTATGCCGGATAAAACCGCATGTAAATTACGCTCGCGGCCGGTTAACAACAATTCCACATCTCGATAGGTCCGTCCGCTTTCCAGCATTGCCCTGGTATATGGGATCTGGGTCCCCAAATAATCACTAATATTTTTGCCCTGCATCTCTTCCAGGGTCTGTCCCATAATAGCCTGAGCGGCCAGGTTTACTTCTTTGATCTTTCCCTGTTTGTTGACTATTATAGCCCCCTGGGGCATATGCATAAAAATATCCACATAAACGCTGTTAATATACTCCAGCCTTTCATTTTGGGCCAGAATTTCCTCCAAGCAACATTGACTCATCCTATACACCCCTGATAATTGCTGCGTTATTATTGATATTCGGGCCTGGAATAGAAAAACCCTCCTAACTTGCCGAATTCCATGCAGGAGGGATATGATTCTAGGCTGCCTTCGTCCAAGCTTAGGTTAAAACTCCCTAGTCAGCTCATATTCTTTTTTTATATAGCTTCCAATTGTCCTTAATCAGTTTTTCTTCCCATTCCATTTGCAGGAGGGCCAAGTCATCGCTGTAATCTTCCTGGTCATTATCCTCTTCATAATCAAGATATTCCAATATCTCAATAGTGAAATTATCCGAACCCAATTCCTTCCATTCCTGTCGCAATTCCAGATTCGGGTGCAGCCCACCCTGTAATCTTGCCCTGTTGCTATTGATTACTCCCTTTAAATCCTTAGCCTTTTGAACATAACATTTTTTCGTTGTTTTTGAGCTTATCATAAAGACACCCATGTCGGGTTTCATTTCCTTGTACTGCTCTTTCAGTTCTTTCCTGCGAGCCTTATCCATTGATTAATACCCCATCTCTTTCAATATTCTGGACAAAGTATGCAAACGTTCTCCGATTAATTCATCATCATTACTGAGAGCTTGCCTGAATAGTTGTATATCTTCATCAATTTTGTCGTTATCCGTACATACTCTTACCGTCATAGCATCACCCTGTAAGCCAATTCGATCAATAACCGGATTTTCAGTATCGTAGAGCTTTTTGAAGCGATAGGCTTCCCGGAAATGCATTTGAGACCTTAAAACCAATATGGCCAAGTCCAATACCCTATGCAAGGGTAATTCTTCCGACTGCCTGGACCATTTTTCTCCGGTGTATCTCCATACCTTGGCCGAAATATCTATTTTGCCCCGATCATTCCACTGAGCCAATCCCAATGAAAGCCCTTTGGCATCTGACCGGTAGGCATTCCTGCCATCAATTTTCTCATAGTCTTCCGATACAATAACCGGCTTGTGTTTAAGCGTGGTAGGTATTTTCATATCCAGCATCCCCTTACATTTACCATCAAATTAGTAGTTTAGTAAATTACTAATTTAGTATATATCAAGTATTTTCCTCAGGCAAGTAATAATACTCTTCTTCTAAGAAAGATTTAGAATAACCAGGACAAATCCAACAAGGCCAGAATTGTTAGACACATAATACTCTGAAGCAAAAGAGACTATGGTGTGTGTGAGTTTATGCAAAACTGGCGGTCAAAGACCGCCCCTACAACTAGGAACACATAGGAAGGCCCACCCCGGTGAATAGCATAATCTACGGAATGGGCTTTGCTCGGATCCTTAAAATATACAGGAATGATGATCATTTCAAGAACAAAACCTGGTTCCAGTATATATTAATACAGCATCTCTTAAAAATGTAGTTGCCCCAGCCTGAACCTTTTCATCATAAAAGGCGGTAAATCTTGGGTCATCCACATACATCTGGGCCAGACCGGCATGGGCTTCTCTGCTATAATTACCCCAACTAATAGTGAGCCATCTGGCATGCAGTCCAGCTGTTTTCTGAGCTAGTTCACCCCCCGGATCACCGGTAGCTATAGCTTCTTCCAAGGTGCTTAATACCTGCTGGCCTAGTTCTTCAAATTGTTTATATTGTTCCTGGCTCATACCCTTTAAAGCTTGATTGGATTGATCGACTGTCTCGTAACCATATTTTTCTCGAATTTCCTGACCATATTTTTTCTCATTTTCTTCTATCAGTCTTTGTTTAAATCCAGCGAATTTTTCACTGTCCCTCATAGCCCTGCCTCCTTCTTTTTCGGTAATGGTTTGATCAACACTATTAATTAACTGCTCCAACCGTATTTTTTGGTCCAGGAGTTGGCGCCGATGTTCATACAGTGCAACCAGGCTGTCAAATGAAGGTGAATCTATTATCTCCCTGACCCGGTCCAAACCTACTCCCAGTTCCTTGTAGAATAGAATTTGCTGTAATCTATCCACCTCAGCTTTACCATAAATTCTATACCCCGATGAATTAATTCTAGCCGGCTTTAGAATCCCTATTTCATCGTAGTACCGAAGGGCTCTGGCACTGATTCCTGCTATCCGGGCTAACTTTTGCACTGTATATTCCATATCTAAAACCTCCTGACATCAGAAGTATAAACCTTTACGCAGCGTTAAGGTCAATAGTATTTTACTGCCTATTTCGATAATTATCCCGTACCGGAAGTCCAGCTGCGAGATGACAAGAACTCTGCTTGCAGTTTGGTATTCATTTTTGCTCCGAACCATTTTGAATGATGTCTGGCCTTATTATAGTGGTTGCAAGGGCTGTATGCCATCCTGCAAGTGACAAGAGCATAACTTATGACTTCAACCAGGGAACTGGCTTTGAGCGTAGAATGCCCCTAATCAGTGGTTTAAACAAAGTCTTAATCATCATAGCTTTCCGCCGGAGTTTCAATTATTACCCCTTCCATATGATGTTTGCTAAACTGTTTGCGCTTTTTTCGGTTTTTTTTGCTCTCAAATACTATATCCAGGTCATAGTTTTCCGGATATAGTTCCTGGGCATCAACCTGCAGGGTTAGTCTTTTGTGGTTTATTTTATATTTCTTTTTCATTACCATTACTACCACTTCTCCCCGGCTGTTTTCAGGTTCATAGACTATACCGAATCGCTGCATGGTACTGATAAAAACACAGTC
>JAAYJK010000040.1 GCA_012522955.1 Syntrophomonadaceae bacterium | reverse complement strand
GGTTGGATCAAGTTGCTCTAGCAATGGGAGTGATAAGATCATTATAAGTCGCCTTACCCTCCTTGCTCAAACAAAGCATAACACTCGTATGCAACTACCTGACCAACTGACCAACTGACCAACTGACTAACTGACTAACTGACCAACTAACCAACTGACCAACTTTCCACTTTCCAGCTATCTTCAGCTTAACCCGATATCATTATTGAAAGAAAGGGTTTTGAATATGCTGCCCAGGCCGAAAGAGAGTATTAAGAGGCCCAGGATCCAACCTGCGAAAGGAATCTTTACTGCCAGTAGCAATACCAGTAGCCAGGCCAGTACCGGCAAGATCTCAGGGCCACTGTAATTTATTTTGGGTTTTAAGATTTGGCTCAGGTATTGAGCTGTTATCAGTATGCTGGCATATAAGACCATAATATATATTAGCAAGATCCCGATGGCAGCTGGAATGCCTATCACGGTCAAACAGAGCACCAAGACCAGCAACGGGGTAGCTAGGAGTAAGAGCAGACCTATGCCAATACTGCCGGCCAGGTTCTGGCCAGCTTTTTCAGCGATTTGCGACCATAAGTTGGGGCGCCAGACTTTGATTAGTCCCCAGATTATTAACAGGCCAAGAAAATTGATCAATAGTCCACCCCAAATACTCCAGGGGGCTAGCTGCTTTTCAGGTTCTGCCTGGGCTGGGCTGGTCTGTTTCCACCGTTCCTCCCCTTTTATAGTAGTATCAGGCGAGATGATGGCCTTATTGATACTTTTATATGATAAATCACCGCCAATTTGAGCTTCATCCAGTTCCAGGCGTTCAACATCATAGAGTTCCACGTTCTGGCCTATCTTTCCTGAAAGGTATAAAGTTTGCAGGCCACCTTTTAAGTTGCGCTGCAGATCGCCGTCCAAACGAGCTGATTGGGAGAAAAGCAAGATATCCTTTGCTATTATGGCTTGTTGGTTAAAATCAAGGTCCTGGCAGAACAGAGTGGCCGAACCATTAGTAACTCCGAGCAGCCTAATATTCTGAGCCGCTAGGCGTAGATCCCCTTGAACCGGGCCGGTAATACTGATGTTTTGTCCGGCAGCTATTATATCCCCGGTAACTTCTCCGCTAATGGAAAGATCATTGCCGGCTGCGTACAAATCCCCGTCCACTTTACCATCTACTCTGATCTTATCTCCAGACAACAGCAGGGGACCTTCAACTACCTGGCCCGCCGGTACATAGTCCACTGCGGCCTGTAGGCTGCTCACTGGCAATAATATAGCAAGCATGATCAAGCATATAAGTTTCCAATAATATCTAGCCATCCCATAACCCCTCCTCAATTATTCTTGGGCCTAGATTTGTGCCCCAGGTGTTGAAAAATTATTTTCATACTCCCAGCTTTGCTTAAAGCATAGTGCTTTTATTAATTAAAGTATATGGCTTTTAATATATAATAGACAATGAAAATGCTTAATATGACTTTAGAGGCAGCAGGCCAAGAATCTCCCGGCTGAATCAAACAATTTAGAGGGGTATTGATTATGTGCGGACGTTTTTCAATTATTGATGATATAGACCAGATCTGCCAGCGATTCAACTGTCCTACGGTGGCATTTGATTATTGGCCCAGATACAATGTGGCCCCTACTCAGGAGGTGCCGGTAGTTATGCAGGGGCAGAATCGAAGAGAACTGAAACCGATGCGTTGGGGATTAATTCCCTATTGGACTGGAGAGGGCAAGAAGGGAAAGCCCTTGATTAATGCTCGGGTTGAAAGCATAGGGGAAAAACCGTCTTTTAAAAATTCATTTCGGCACCGACGGTGTATCATCCCTTGCAATGGATATTTCGAATGGCAAAAAGAACCCGGAGGAAAACTGCCTTATCGAATAATGCAGCAAGGAGTGGAACTGTTTGGCCTGGCAGGTCTATGGGATCAGTGGATGGACGCTACAGGCCAGGAGATATTAAGCTTTGCTATTATTACTACCGAGGCGGCAGAGGCCGTAAGAGCCATACACCAGCGCATGCCCTATATTCTGTCACGGGAGCAGGAAAAAATGTGGCTGGAGGGAACCGGGAATCATGATCTGCTTAGCCTCATGCAACCGGTACAGGACCTGGCATCCTACCGGGTGTCAACCCTGGTTAATTCTCCTAAAAACGATACACCTGCTATTATCGAAAAAATACAATAGTATATACTGCATGTGCAGCAATATTGGTATATGACATACGGCATGTACGGCAATACGGGGATACGACATACCGCATGTGCGGCAATACGGGGATACGACATAGTAAACAGTATAACATTTACCGGCATGTAGGGGCGACCTGTGGTCGCCCGCATTACCTGGTATAGGATAAGTTAACTGAATGATGCTCGGATGCTGGTACAGTAGTAGGGTTCTAAGTCATTGTGGTTACGAGCATTATACTTTGTCCCGCCGTCGGCCGGTCTTATT
>JAAYJK010000039.1 GCA_012522955.1 Syntrophomonadaceae bacterium | reverse complement strand
GCCATGTAGGCCAGACGGAACTGCTCAATCTCGGAATTTACATCAGACAGCGTCCGGTCATATCCATCAATCAGGTTCAGCACCTTCTCAGCGTCCCCCTGCTGCTCCTCGTTGTTGGGGAAGACGATCACCGGCACCAGGTCAAACAGGTGCGGCTGGGGATTAACCGGCTCGGAAATGTCCAGTACATACTCTCCCTTGTCATCCTGCAGGTAGTAAGTCACCAACTGGTCATCATACCACTCCACCCGAGTTCGGGTCTTTTCCTCTTTGCCCTCCTTGATGGTCACATCATAGTATCGCAGAGCGAATTGTGGCTCGTTGATGCTGCGGTCATAGACCAGGATGACCTCCCAGGGGTTAACGTTCATGACACGTTCCAGGCCGTCCCGGTCGATATAAAGCAGCCGGGCGCCATACCCGCAGATGGTAGCCATCTTAACGGTCTCAGAGTCTAGGTCATCAATGCTATTCCGAAGCGAGAAATCCGCCAGGGTTGCATCGACCTTCTCGGATCCTTGCTGCACATCGTCTACTTGGTAGGAGATAGGATTGCCAATAAAATAGCCGACCTTGGTGTCGACTATCTCGCTGTCAAAGCTGTTATTTAGTTTGCGATTAATCTTCCCCGGATCCTCAAACTCCCGGTTGAGGATGGGAAGGTCATCTGTCTTGTATCGGTTATACAAGCTGAGCACCTTTTCCCGTTTGGGGGCATGGTCAGCAATCAGATCCTTGATTATTTCGCTGGTCGCCTGGCCGTTTAAAGCCATCAGCTGTTTGAGTATGTCCTGCATGGGTTCACCCCCTCTAGTATAGGCTCCTGGCGGCCTTGAGTTTACGGTCCTTCATGTCGTCATTTAGCCCGTACCGGACGCAATCGATTGCGTGGTTGTCTTTGTCAGGGAACTGGCTCTTTATGATCCCATTGCGGTCAGCATCCAGGGCGTAGTTAATGAATTCTTTCGCAGCCAATGGGCAGCGCTCAGGGTCGATAATTATCTGCTCTAGATCCTGCAGCCATTTGATACCAAACTCAACGGATCCCGGGCCTTTCTTTGCACCCTTAATTTTCATTCCCCATGATTTTAACTCGGCAATGCTTTTTGGTTCCGCACTATCGGCAATAGTTGCAACGTCGTTATATCTTTGGGCTTTGTCCCAGAATTGGCGGTTAAACAGGTTCAGTCCACTAATTTCTTTGAAAAGGTAAAGCCGCCGGCGTTTCCGGTCATAGTGCATACGCTCAAAGCAAAGCGGGTCAACAGCATAACCGAAGTCCAGGCCCTGCCTGATGCGGTCAAAGATAGCAATCTCATCCTGAGTAATGGCCCGTAGTTCCACATTTGTAAATATTTCAAGGCCGGTACCGACTTCTTCTCCCAGGTACTCATGTCGGTAAGCCGTTTCGTTAACCTTTTTCAGATGCCCAGCGTCGGTAAGGAACCTGTCTCCCAACCACTCCGGCGGCACGTCAAGGTATGTCGAGTGATGCACCCGCCGCCCCGGCTTTTGCGTCTTTGCCTCCTGGTTCACCCAACTACGCCCGCTTTTTGGCGGGTTATATGAAAAGAACGAAATGCGCTTTTTATTCTCACCCCTAAATAGGGATTGTAGAATGTTTCGTATTTCGTCCATGCTGGCAAATTGGTCCACTTCTTCAAACCAGGCGTATTTGATATATCCCTTACCCAGGTTGATAGACTTCATCTTCAGTGGATTGTCTGCTGCTTTGAACACTATCTTTTGCCCGGTTGGAATATAAACTATCTGCATCGGTGCAACCTGGAACTTAAAATAGTTGCCCACGCCCATTCTTGCTATGCTCCATTCGAACTGGCCGTAGACGGTATCACGAAGTTCGTTCTGGTATCTTCTGGTGACGACGGCGTTTGCTTCTGAATCTTTCAGCAGGCCAAGTATAATTTGCATGCTGGCGAAGGTTGATTTTGTTGAACCCCTGCCGCCTTTAAGCCATATCTCCTCAAAGAGTTCTGCTTTTAGTTCGTTGTGCAGCCGGTGAAAGGAAGGAGCGATAAGACCGGATAGCCTAATCTCCGTCATTTATATCATCCACTATCTTGATACCGATTTCGCCGCTGTGTTCTATGTCCAGTCTTTTGCGCCCCCACCTGTCTGAATAGCGTCGCTCAAGGAAAGTCGCTATTGCCTGCCAGTTATCCGGCATGTGTTTTTGCCACTGCGCCACCATCCGGACCTCTGCTTCGTGTTCTGCCCTTTTTATGGCCTCCATAAACTCCCTGTATTTCCCGGATTTGGCTTTTTCACCTTTTGTCATCCATACCCGAAAAGTAGAGTAGCCAATACCGGCGCAACCACAAGCAGCCTCATAATAGTTTCCGGCTCTGATTGCATCTGTTAATCTCTTTGTAGCTTCAGGAGTTAATTTGCTTGGCCTCGCCATATCTAATCACCGCGCTTTTTAACCTTTTTCCCTCTGGAAAGGGCATAAGCCCTAACCTCGCTTAGTTCTGGCTTTCCATATCCGCCTCCCTCCCCTGACGACACATGACATGGATTTCCCTGTTTTTTCTAAAAACCAAAAACCATACCCTTATCCTTATTAAACCATAATTTTTAAAAACCTTCAAGTATAATTGAGAAAAAATATAAAAATTTTTAAAAATCCCCTTGACCTAATATATCGTTTAATATATAATAATAATAAGAATAAGAATAAGCATAAATAAAAAAGGAGGCAAAAAGGTGGGAAAAATGACGAAATTAGAATTAGCTCAGCAAGCAGTTAGATATTTAGCCAGTGTCTGTGATGGAGCCTGTACCAGAGACGGGCAAGGATTCAATGGAGTAGACAGTGGGTTCGGGAAATCCTTAGCCACCCAGGAAACCTGGACAGTCAGACAAACGGAAGCCGCAATTAAGATGTTAAAAAAGTACAAAGGACAGCTCCAGAACGCCGGAATTGATACCGGGGTGTTGTTTGACGGAAATCCTGTTCAAGCAGTCCCGCAGAACATACGGACCACAGCACAAAACACCAACAACGAGAAAAAGGCAACCTTAGAAAAGGGACAGATTAAAATCATGTTCCCTTTCGATTACGACACCCTGGCAACCGTAAAAAGTATTCCAGGGCGCCGGTTCCAAGGAGATAAATACCCCAAGCATTGGACAGCACCATTATCCAAGGAAGCGGCTAAAATCCTAAAAGATGCTAAATTCGAAATAGATCCAGAAATAACCAAAAGTTTGGAGGATAACACCCCTAAAGAAACCAAAACAATTGAAATTCCTACTTTCAAAAGAACACTTTTCCCTTATCAAAAGGACGGTGTCGCTTTTATTGAAAGCCGGAACGGCAGGGCGTTGCTTGGGGACGAAATGGGATTAGGAAAGACAATACAAGCGTTAGCTTGGTTGGAATTACACCCAGAAAAAAGACCGGCTATCATCGTATGCCCGGCGCACTTAAAAATAAACTGGGCAAGGGAAGCAGAAGCTGGGTTATCCAAACCCGACGTAGAAATATTACAAGGGAAAACACCATACCAAGTAAAGAAGGATATTGTAATTATCAATTATGATATCCTGTCCTCTTGGGTGGAGGAATTACAGAAATCAAACCCACAGGTTTTGATCTTTGATGAAGGACAGTACATCAAGTCCAACAAGGCCCAAAGAACAAAAGCCGTCAAGAAACTAGCAAAAAAAATACCCCATGTTATAGCACTCAGCGGAACACCTATAGTAAATAGGCCGATAGAAAGCTGGAATATACTGCAGGTAATCAACAAAACGGTGTTCCCAAACTATATGGAATTCGCCCGCACCTATTGTGATGCAAAACACAATGGTTTCGGGTGGGATTTTTCAGGGGCAAGCAACAAAGAGAAATTACACCAAATCCTGACAGATACAGTAATGATTCGTAGGAAAAAAGCAGATGTTCTTCCGGAGCTTCCAGACAAGCTGTTTTCCTTCATTCCAATGGAAATGGATAACGAAAAAGAGTATTTCAAGGCAGAAATGAATTTTATCCGGTTCCTCAAAGATACCAAAGGAGAGGAAGCCGCTCAAAAAGCAGGGCAAGCCGAACATTTAGTCAAGATAGAAGCCCTGAAGCAACTAGCAGTGAAAGGAAAAATGAAACAGGCGATCCAATGGATACGGGATTTCTTAGAAACAAACGGAAATAAATTGGTGGTATTCGCCGTTCATAAAGTCGTGGTGGATGCCCTGATGGAAGAGTTCAAAGATATTGCGGTAAAAGTAGATGGCTCACTCAGCGGAACGCAAAGAGATGAATCAGTCCAAGCATTCCAAAACAACCCAGACGTCAAATTATTTGTAGGGAATATTCAAGCCGCCGGAACCGGATTAACCTTAACAACTGCTAGTGCGGTAGCATTCCTAGAACTGCCCTGGACACCAGGCGAACTTGTTCAGGCAGAAGACAGATGCCATAGGATAGGCCAAAAAGACACCGTAAACATTTACTACCTGTTGGCAGACAATACAATCGAAGCAGAAATTGCAACGCTGTTAGATGAAAAGAAGAAAGTTTTGGAAGCAATCTTGGATGGCAAAGAAGTGGAAGAAACCCAGCTCCTGACAGAACTGATAAAAAAATACAAAGAAAGGAGGGAATCTTAATGCAAAACGAGAAAAAATGCAACTTCTGTGGGAAAGAAGCAGAGTATGATGGCAAAACCAAATTTGGACCTTGGGCCTATATGTGCAAAATATGCTTCATGAAAAATGGCATTGGACTGGGGTTGGGACGGGGACAAAAACTAAAAAAGGAGGGGAAAGAAAATGATTGAAAAGAATTTAGGCATCATTAGAAAAATCGTATGGTCTTATATACATAATAATCCAGGGCTAGAGTTTGACGATCTATTTGCGGAGGCTTGCTTAGCCTGTCTGGAGGCGGACAGCTCTTATAATCCCAGCAAGGGGAAGAAAACCACATTTATCCATCATGTGATAACGAATCGGATTAACTCCCTCATAAGCCGGGAATCAACAAGAGAAATGAAAGAAATGGAAGCCGAGATACTATGGGCAAGGAATGAGCCCTGGACTCCAGAACAGCAATTAATCGCGCAGGAAAATTGGCAAAGGTTTTTGGAAAGATTATCACCAGAATCCCAGGCAGTCTGTTCCCTGGTTCTTGACGAATCGGATATCTACCTACCCACAGATAAACCAAAACAATGCCGGGGAATAATTATGCGGGAATTAAGGAACCGTGGTTGGGGGTGGAGGGCTATCTGGGATAGCTTCCGGGAATTGAAACAAGCCGCCTCTATTTAATGAAAATCTGTGAATACGTATAATAATATAAGGAGCTAAATAAATGGATATTCCTCGTCTACTTCGGCATTATAATATTAATTTTATAACGGAAGGTAATAAACATTGCTCAAATGGTTGGGTGAATATTCATTGTCCCTTCTGTCCCGGTTCCCAGGACTATCACCTTGGTATCCAGCAAGAAGGAAAAGGAGTTCATTGCTGGCGCTGTGGGGGCCATACCTTGGCTCAGGCTTTAAGCCGGGTACTCAACTTACCGGAGCCTAGTGTACGCGCTATTATGAGAGGGTACGGCGCCAATACCAGCCAGAGAATAAGGAGGGAAGAAGCTAAAGTATCCATATTCCCCTTACGGATGCCTAAACCAAGCTCTTCCCTCACTGCCCCATATAAAAACTATCTGAAAAAACGAAAGTTCGATCCAGATAAGTTAGAACAAGAATGGGGATTAAGCCAAACCGGCCCAGTGAGCCTTTTAGACGGGATATCATATAGCCACAGAATCCTGATCCCGATTTATTGGAACGGGGAGATCGTCAGTTTTCAAGCCAGGGATATCACCGGAAAAAGCAAGCTGAAATATCTAGCCTGCCCAAAGCGCCGGGAAAAGATACACCATAAAAACATCCTATACGGCAAGCAGGAGAAATGGAGGGAGGAGAAAGGGCTTATCATAGTGGAAGGGGTTACCGATGTCTGGCGGCTGGGATATCATGCTGTAGCCACGTTTGGGATTGAGTTTAAAATGGAGCAAGTATTACAATTGGCTAAAATCCATGATAAATTCTTTATGTTATTTGATGAGGAACCCCAGGCACAAGAACAAGCCCGAGTATTAGCTACCAAATTAAAGGCGCTAGGGAAGGAGGTCTACATTGAGAAGATAAAAGGAGATCCCGGAGATATGCGGCAAGAGGACGCCGATTATTTAGTTAAACAATTAATGAAATGAGGTGAGGAGGGGGTTCTATTGAAATTGGATCAAAGAGCCAAAGCAGATAAAGGGAAACCAAGATTGTCCTTAGTTCCATCAGAAATTATCCGGTGCATCGCCCAAATTCGGGAATATGGACAAGAGAAATACGGAGAACAAGCGGATCATTGGGATGAAGTGGAAATTGAAAGGTATCGGGATGCGGCGTATCGCCATTTATTAAACTACATCGACAATCCCAAAGGAATTGACACAGAAAGCGGCTTGCCGCACTTATGGCATCTGGCCTGTAATGTCGCATTTTTATGCGAATTAGAAAAAAGAAAGGATGACGAAAATGGAAAACCTGAAGCAAATTAGAAAGTCATTAGGGCTTTCTCAGATGGATCTAGCGCAAAAGGTTGGGGTGTCCTTGTTAACGATCCAACTTTGGGAAAGGGGAGT
>JAAYJK010000038.1 GCA_012522955.1 Syntrophomonadaceae bacterium | reverse complement strand
TTGCTAAGAGCCACTGAAAAATCGTGGGGGATACAAGTACCTCCCGACACCATAATTACATCATTACTGCGCACCAGTTTTGCAGCATCAGCAGCATCCATTAACTTGGCCTGGTATTCATCCTTCCAGTTGGCAAATTGAGCCGCCCGCCTGGGCAACCGTTGTTCCGTTATAGCCATAAAGAAAACCTCCTACCAAATATAATTCAATAGCAGGTTTTGCAGGAATCATGCCAGTTCAACAAAGTGCGTGTATAGCCAGTTATGAACACCCATGCTCATGATCGATGTTTGAATATTCGCACAATATTAATAAGTCTTTCCTAAAGTTTCGTTCCCAGTGGGTTTTATGGTCAGGTGTACAAACTACAGGACAATGTCCTATGAGGTTAACACTTTCGTTAGTTTTTGGAATCGGCCAACAAATGAGCAAGTTGGTATTGCTCCATTTTATAGTATAAAGCACTGCGGCTTAATCCTAACAGCTGAGCAGCTTGAGTTTTATTGCCTCGGCAGGCCTTGATGGCTCGAAGAATGGTTTGCTTTTCTGCCTCCTCCCGGGCTTTGGCCAAATCAAATCCCTGGTATTTTGGGTGGTTATCAGCCCTGGCTTTTGGACCGGCAAACCTTAATAAATTGTCTATGGTTATTATACCAGCACCAGTGTCAATGCAGGCACGTTCAATGACCGTATTCAATTCTCGTACATTACCCGGCCAGTGATATTTATGCAGTCTGGCCATGGCTTCCCCAGAAATTCCTTCAATAGGTCCTCCCGCCTCTTGATTATATTGATTTATAAAATATTCAACTAGTGGCTCCAGATCCTCCATCCTCTCGCGCAACGGTGGTATGTGTATGGGAAAGACATCCAGACGGAAAAACAGATCCTTACGGAATTTACCCTGGCTTACAAGTTCGCCCAAGGACAGATTGGTAGCAGATATAATACGCACATCCACGGCAATAGTATCTACCCCGCCTACCCGTTCCAGCTCCTTTTCCTGCAACACTCTTAATAAACCCGCCTGGGCTACCCAGGATAGTTCCGAAATCTCATCCAGAAATAGAGTACCTTTGTCGGCCAGTTCAAATTTTCCAGGTTTGCCTGACTTACGTGCCCCGGTAAAAGCTCCTTCTTCATAACCAAACAGCTCGCTTTCCAGTAAATTTTCAGGAATAGAGGCACAGTTTACTCTAACTAGCGGGAACTCGCGACGGGAGCTCTCCTGGTGAACAGCGTGGGCAAACAGTTCCTTGCCGGTTCCAGTCTCCCCGCTAATAGATACTGGTATAGAATTGGGCGCCACCATACGAACCTGTTCCTTAGCCTCCAAGATGGCGTCACTTTTACCAACTATAGAAGCCAGGGAATATTTGGCCGACGATAAGCGCTTGACCTCTTCTTTATAATATTTGAGCTGCGAGAACATGTTGGAAATGCGGTGGGCAAAGCCCTGAGCATCGTCTAAATACCGGAATATATTGAATCCTGCTGCGCCGATAATACTCCCACTCAAAGTAATAGGTACCC
>JAAYJK010000037.1 GCA_012522955.1 Syntrophomonadaceae bacterium | reverse complement strand
GAACATCGTTCTTTGGATGGGGCCAAGAGGATATTGGATGAGGCAATGAACCATGACATAAAATTGTTAACTTACCATGATTGTTGGTATCCGATTACTGCTAAAAAATATCCTGATGCGCCTGTACTGCTGTACTATCGAGGATCGCTGGAAAAATACAGTCCAGGTGTGGCCATTGTGGGTTCCCGCCGATGTACAGATTATGGGAAACAGGTGGCGGTGGAAGCAGCAGATTTTCTAGCTCAAAATGATGTTCCGGTAATCAGCGGGATGGCCAAGGGCATTGATGGCTATGCCCATACTGCCTGTTTAAAAGCTGGAGGATATACCATTGCCTTTTTGGGTAATGGCGTTGATATTTGTTATCCCCAGGAACATGAGAGCTTATTGGCCGCTATTATCGAAACCGGTGCGGTTATTTCAGAATACCCGCCCGGGACCAGGCCGCGCCCAGAATACTTCCCGAAGAGAAACGCCCTCATCAGCAGCTGGAGTCAAAAAATATTTGTGGTAGAGGCAGGAGAAAAAGGGGGCGCACTGATTACTGCAGGTTTTGCAAAAGATCAGGGTAAGGAAGTCTATGCCCTGCCCCATGAAATCAAGAATTCCACTGGAAAAGGCGTGAACCGTTTAATCGCCCAAGGTGCCCATATCTATTTGCACCCGGCCCAATTGTTGCCGGATTTTGATTCACATCATACAGGTATAGCTTCAATAAATAGCCTTCCTCCTGAAAATGAGGAAATACCTAACCTGAATAGGGCGGATGCAAGTCGTAAAAATCCTGGTAAGCCCGATAGACAGCTAAGCGATACCGAGCAAAAAATTCTCTCCAGTCTTTCTTCTGCTCCTCAGACCATCGAAAAAATAAGTGCAGATACCCAGATAGACCAGCTCCAACTAATCCAGGTTCTTTCCCTAATGGAACTGGAAGGCCTGATTCGCACTTATCCAGGCGGCAAGTTTGCAGTTATAAGCCGTGCCAGGAACCAAAGAAACTAAGTAACTCGAGAATGCTGTCGAATGAGAATGCTCAGTTGGTGCCAGGAACCTAACATTCTAAGTTACTTGAGAGGATTGTCGAAAGGATGGTTTTATCATCCAGGGAGGAGCCGGCACCTTAAAAGGGACCCAGGTTAACAGCCATGGTGATCACCGGATTGCTATGAGCCTGGCCGTTGCTGCCCTGCTGGCTGAAGGGGAAACCGTGATCGCCAATCCCCAGGCGGTAGATATTTCTTTTCCCAGCTTCTGGCAGGAAATGGAGCGATTAAGCAGGTAGCAAAGCGGGCGGTGAACCGTCCACTGAAAAATCCGTAATTCTTCATCCACCCGTGCCTTCAGCTTAATTATAGTTTTATTATATCCCATAATATTTAGCAAGACACACAATGATGTAAATATATTCCAATATATCTCTGCTAATACGCAGCTGATAAAACAGACCCCGGTGCCAGGCACCAACTTATCTTTTCGTGTGAATTTATTGATATTTCATTTTTATCTTCTGAAAAAACTGATAAATCACACTCCAAAATTATGTTTTACTGTTTTTTATCTGCTTTTCAAGATTGCTCAGGTATTCATGACGCTCCATTTTATTGAGCAGGGCATCTTCGGTTTGCTCTTTCTTTTGGTATAATTCCTGTAGCCGGACAAAATCGCTGCTTGTTTTGCTCATTTCTTCATCCAGACTGGACAGTTCCCTTTCCAAAGCTTCAATATCTGCCTGAATAGTGTTATATTCCAGTTGCTCTTTATAAGTAAACCTTAGTGGGGATGGTTGGGCCTTTACAGTCGCAGGGTGGTTGGCCTTGCCGAAATTCATCTTCTTGTCTGGCCTGGAACTGAGGCTTTTATACTCTAAAAAATCTGAGTAATTACCCACATGTATAATGATATTCCCTGGGCCTTCCAAGGAGAATATTTTATGACAGGTTCGATCAAGGAAATAACGGTCATGGGATGCGGAAATCACGGCTCCGTTAAATTCATCAATATAGTTTTCCAGTACCTGTAGGGTATTGATGTCCAGATCATTGGTGGGTTCATCCAGCAGCAAAAGATTGGGTGCATCCATTAGCACTTTCAGCAGATAGAGTCTTCTTTTTTCGCCTCCGGAAAGTCTGGCAATAGGAGTCCACTGCAAATCAGGGGGAAAAAGAAATCTTTCCATCATCTTTCCCGCACTTATTTTGTTGCCTTCTGCAGTTGTTACATACTCGGCCGTGCTTTTTATATATTCAATAGCCCGCAGACTCTGATCCATGTCTTCTGATTCCTGGGATAGGTATGCAATTTTAACGGTGGGACCGATATCTATACTGCCGTTGTCGGCTTCGATTTTCCCAGCTAGAATATTTAACAAAGTTGATTTCCCGGTAGCATTATCCCCAATAATTCCAATCCGATCATTCCGCAATAATATGTAGTCAAAATCTTTGATTACAGGTATTCCATCATAACTTTTGCTTACATTGGCTATTTCCAGGGTTTTCTTTCCTAAACGGGAGTGACCTACCGACATATCCAGTGTAGAATCATCGGAAACCCCCACGGATTCTTTCAGCTCCTCGAAACGCTGAATTCTAGCCTTTTGTTTGGTCCTGCGGGCACGAGGGCCGGTCCTGATCCATTCCAATTCCTTTCGGTAAAGGCTGAAGCGCTTGGCTTGCATAGCGGATTCGAGAGATCTCCTTTCAATTTTCTTTTCAACAAAGCTGGAGTAAGATCCATCATAAATATATAGATTGCCACAATCCAATTCAAATATTTTATTTACCACTCGATCCAGAAAATACCGATCATGGGTGATCATTAAAAGGGCACCTTTTCTATTGGCAAGATATTTTTCCAACCATTCGATAGTATCATTGTCCAGATGATTGGTAGGTTCATCCATTAGAAGCAGATCGCAGGGAGTAATAAGAGAGGCTGCTAGAGCAACTCTTTTCCTTTGTCCACCTGACAAGTTAACCATCCGCTGCTCATAATGTCTAATGCCAAGTTTGCTGAGGATAGTCTTAACCTGGCTTTCCAGATGCCAGGCATCTAAAGAAGTTATTTGGGAAGTCAGTTCCGCTAATAGAATCTGCAGATCAATGTTATCTGGTTTGTTGATGATGTCCTCCAGAGTTAATTGGTATTCCCGGATCGCTTTCATAGCTAGGCTGTCGCCTTTAAGTACCTGTTCAATAACCGTAGCCTGTTGATTAAACACCGGATTTTGAGCGAGGTACTCAATGGTCAGGCCGCGGGAGGTAGTAATTGTTCCTGCGTCAGCCCCATCTAGACCGGATATTATGTTTAGGAGGGTGGATTTCCCCATACCATTAATTCCAATCAATCCAACTTTATCCTGATCCTCCAGGGTAAATGACATATTATCAAATAGGATACGTTCTCCATAGCTTTTAAATATATTATCAACAGATAGTATAGTCATAGAATAATATCTTCCTTTTTACGTAGTCAGCCAGGGTATATGATACAAACCCCGAGTTATTCGATTCTATTTTGAAAGACCAGGCTCAGGTTTATTTCCAACTCCGGCAGGATGCCAACTTTGATCTGGTCGTTACTCTCGTAAGTGCCGGTTTTTTCATATCTCATATTGTCATTTGATTGATAAACTTCTACTACCTCTTCACTCTGGAAGACCACCCAATATTCTTTTACACCTGCCTGCTCGTACAGGTTAAATTTTTCGTTAAGATCCTTTTTGGCGGTGGAGTAAGATAGTATTTCTATTATCAAATCTGGAGCTCCCTTGCAGCCCCGTTTATCTATTTTGCTGCGGTCACAGATTACTACCAGGTCAGGTTGAACTACATTGTCTATTTCCTCATCATCTTCTTCTCCTCGGGGCAAGCGCACGTCAAAGGGGGCAGGAAAAACTGTACAGCCTTTGTCTCGGAGGTAAGTGTGTAACTGCGATGCAATTTCCATTAAAATTCTCTGATGTTCACTTGACGGAGCCGGACTCATCATATAAGTTTCTCCATTAATGATTTCCCAACGCTCACCATCCGGCCAGTTCAGGTAATCTGCATAGGTATATTTTTCTTTTCGGTTATCAAAAGGAAAGTTAATAATAACCGCCTCCTTCATTAAATACCCATTATAGTTTAATTATAAATGGAAGCAAGCAATGGACGCAACTTGCTCAGTTGGTGCCAGGAACCTAACATTCTAAGTTACTTGAGAGGATTGTCGAAAGGAGACCCTGGTGCCAGATCCTAACTTATCATTGCGGTCATGGTAATTGGACCGCCAGTGCTAAACTGGGCAGCTCCCGCGAAGCAAATAATAATTCGTGGCTGATATTCTATCAGGCGTTTGGCAGAATATTAGGCTGTCGGACGGCAAATACTCCTTGGCAGCATCATCAAAGTGGTCACGGTGAGTATGTGTGACCACAACTGCATCGGCATGTATTATTGATGAAGGATCAACCGGTAAAGAGACCAATGGATTAGCAGAGTTGTTAGCGACTCCTGGAACAGCTGCCATTTTGCCAGCCTCACTCAGCATGGGATCCACCAATATGCTTCTGCCATTGATTTCGATAAGCATGGTGGCATGGCGGATTAATTGAATTTTCATTAATGTAAACCCCCTTTCTTGTACTATACTTATTATTACATAGAGCTCGATTTCTTAGCGTGCTGATATAGAGGTTTTCTCTTTTATTATGAAAGGATTCTATGGATAATGATTGATCAAACGGATTTACATATCCTCTATTTATTGCTGGACAATGCTCGTATGCAATGAAAGCTTGTGCTATGAGTGGATATTTACCAGGGGTTAATCCTTTCGATCTGCCTGGAGTGGAGGCTTATAAGAGGAATATGTTTAGACTTTTAGGGAGATAGCAGCAGCCCCCGGTGCCAGGCCCCAACTTATCTGTTGATACCTGAGTTAATCTTAGATATCCTATAAAAGAACATAAAAAGAGAACAGGGGTGTATTAATGGCTAGTAAAATCAGAATAGCTATATTGGGTTTCGGAAATATTGGAAAATATGCGGTTGATGCTGTAAAAGCCTCGCCTGACATGGAATTGACAGGTATCGTTGAACCTGCAGGACTACTGAAGGGCAAAGCCCTGGCAGCAGCTCAAAATCATAATCTTGTCACAAACATCGGGGAATTAGCAAAGGTAGATGTTGCCCTGCTATGTATCCCTACGCGGTTAGTTCCGGATGTAGCAGCAGAAGTATTGGCCCAGGGAATTAATACTATTGACAGCTATGATATCCACGGGCAGGTGGCAGATCTGCGCATCAAGCTGGATAGAGTAGCCCGCAGCAACGGTGCCGTAGCAGTAAATTCCGCCGGTTGGGATCCCGGTTCAGATTCCATGGTGCGCTGTATGTTTGAATTTATGCTCCCCCGCGGCATAACCTATACCAACTTTGGCCCCGGCATGAGTATGGGCCACACTGTGGCAGCCAAGGCCATCCCCGGGGTGGAAAATGCGCTTTCGATGACAATCCCGATTGGTACCGGCGTTCACCGCCGTATGGTTTATGTTCAGCTGAAGCCGGGAAGTGATTTCAACGCGGTTGTCACTGCTATAAAAAGTGATCCCTACTTCATAAATGATGAGACTATTGTAAGTCAGGTGGCAGATGTAGAAATGCTATTGGATGTGGGACATGGGGTTCAAATGGAACGCAAAGGTGTTTCAGGATTAACCCATAATCAATTGTTAAGCTATTCCATGAAGATAAACAACCCGGCCTTAACGGCTCAGATTATGGTGGCCGCAGCCCGGGCAAGCTTGAAGCAAAAACCAGGCTCCTACACCATGATTCAAATACCAATTATAGATTACATGTATGGGGATGAGGATGAGATTATCCGACATTTAGTTTAGGCCCTCAGGGCCACCGGTGGCAGGCACCAACTTATCACAATAAAAAAAGAAGAGCCTTATTCTAAAGGCTCTTTCTTGGTTCTATTAGATGTGGTGGCGGAGAATGTCTGAGGAATTTTTGATCTTGAACAAACTTTCTTTTTGAACCACCGATTGATTATTTTGGGCTTAATTAACTTGAATTAACTAACTGGGTTTGAACAAACATT
>JAAYJK010000036.1 GCA_012522955.1 Syntrophomonadaceae bacterium | reverse complement strand
GTACAACTGGTGACTACCCTTGTGGGAGGCATCGGTTCGGCTTTACCGGAGTTAATCCCTGCAGCTGTGAATGCTATCGTCACAATAGTGCAAAGCCTGCTAGACAACATGCCCATGCTGCTAAAAGCAGCGTTACTTTTAATAATGGGTTTGACCCAGGGAATTTTGGATGCTCTACCCCAGCTCATTGCTGCTTTGCCCGCTATTATTACAGGTGTTGTGGATTTTATTACGCAAAACCTCCCTTTGATCGCCGAGATGGGTATTGCCCTAGTTATTCAGCTAATTGCAGGCCTAATAAAAGCGCTACCCCAACTAATCGCAAGTTTGCCACAGATTGTAACTGCCATTATCGCAGGTATTGGTAAGGCGGCCATTTCTATCGTGGAAGTAGGTAAAAACATCGTCTTAGGTTTATGGGATGGTATAGCTTCCATGATTAGCTGGGTTAAGGATAAAATCAGCAATTTTGTAGGTAGTATTGTAGGTGGCATCAAGGGACTTTTAGGCATCAAATCTCCATCTGCAGTCTTTGCTGAAATGGGAACTAATATGGCTCTTGGTATTGGCCAGGGTTTTGAAAAGAACATGGGTGCAGTGGAAAAAGGTATGGAAAACAGTATTCCTACTGATTTTAAAGACACCTGGAATGAACTCACCAATAACGCAGTAAATTCCTGGGGTAAAATTACCGTTAGTGCCAAAGACCTCTGGGGCAAACTACAGGCTTTCTTTGCGGAAAACTGGAAAAAGACCAGCGATAATTTTAGTATGGTCTGGAAAGGAATTAATGATTTCGCATTAAATATCTGGACTGGCATCAAAACTATTGCCAGCACATTATGGACAGCTTTACAGGATTTCTTTCTTAAGAACTTTAATGAAGTTAAAGGCAATTTTGAAACGGTGTGGAGTGCTATTTCAAGAACTGCCGATTCTGTATGGCAGGGAATTAGAACCTTGGCAATAGGAATTTGGAATGCAATCAGCGATTTCTATAATACCAGCTGGAGAAATACCAAGATCAGCTTTGAAACTATATGGTATGGCATAAGAGATACCTTTATTAACATTTGGACGGGGCTTAAAACAAGTGCCATCACTCTTTTTAATGATGTAGTAAATAATATAAAGTCTGCTTTTAATATTGATTGGTGGAGTGTTGGAAGAAGTGTTATTGACGGTATTACAAGAGGTGTAATGGATACGGCAAGAAGCCTGGCAAGGGCGGCAGCAGAAGCCGCAAGGGCTGCTCTTGATGCGGCCAAATCTGCTCTTGGCATCAGCTCTCCTTCTAAAGTCTTTCGTGATGAAGTGGGTCTAATGATTGGAGCCGGCTTTGCTGAAGGTATTGATAAAAGCCGGGCAAGATTAATGGAAAGTATGCAAGGTTTGGTGAATGAAATAAAAGCAGAAGCAAAGCTAAACATTACGGGAATGGATATGGACTTAAAGAAAACTAGACTTGGTCTTAACCCTGGGGTTAGCGGCATTACTCAAAACATCACCATAGTTTCCCCTAAGCCTTTATCAGAGCGAGATTTGGCCAGGGAATTTCAAAACACATCAAGGAAGCTTGCTATGGGGGTGGTCTAATGGAACTAACATATATAAATGAGCTTGGAGAAAGCTTAACCTTTAGACAAAGAAAACCTTATTTTTTACAAAGCATTGATGGCACTGGGGCAGTAAAGCATATTATCTCTACATTTAAGGCTCCTAATCAAGACGGGGGTGTCTTTGTTTCTGGAAGCCTTGATATGCGTAACATTGTGATTGAAGGCAGGATAATTGCTGACTCCATTGATAAAGCTTATGAACTTAGAAAGGATCTATTAAATCTATTTAACCCTAAAGCTAAAGGAAGGTTAATTTTCAAAGGTTTAAGTATTCCCTGCATTGTGGAAGAAGCACCGGTATTTAAGGCAGACAGTCATAAGACTCCTGCCTTTTTTATTAGTCTCCTTTCTACCTCCCCATATTTTGAAACGGTGGATGAATTAAAAAAGCTTTTAGCCGGATGGCATCCTAACTTTGAATTTGAGCTAGAGATACCCATTGAAGAAGGAATTGAAATGGGTTACCGGGAGGAAAGCTTAATTATTGCAGTGGAAAATGTAGGCAGTGTCCCTTGCGGAGCAACTTTTGAATTTATTGCTCAAGGGATTGTAGAAGATCCGATGATTATTGATGTGGTAACAGGAAAGTTTATTAAGCTAAACAGGATAATGCAGGAAGGTGAAATTGTAACTGTATCAACTCATTTTGCCAATAAGAAAGTGTTATCAAGCTTAGCTGGTGGCACTAATGCTTTTTCCAGCCTTGATGAAGATTCCGAGTTTTTACAACTTGATGTGGGAACTAATCTCCTTCGCTATGATGCGAAAGTTAATCTAAATAACTTAGAAGTAAATGTCTATTTTAGGCCACAGTATTTGGGGGTGTAGCTTGTGATAAATATATATAACAAAGATTATGAAAGAATCGGCTTTATCGAAAGCTACTCCTACTTAAGCTGGGTAAGGAGATATTCTACTGTTGGTGAGTTTGAATTAAAATGCGCCCCGGAGAACTTACCCCTCTTATCACTTGGCAATATCCTGGCAAAGATTAATGATAACGAGGGTGCCATAATTGAAACAATTTTAGTGGAATCAGTGGAACAGGAAATTATTACTGTTCGTGGCCGGTTTTTAACTGTGCTACTTGAAAGCAGAATTATTTGGAACACCGAAAAACTACAAGGTGATCTTAGCCAGTGTATCGGACAGTTAATCAACAACCATGCCATTAACCCCGTCGAAGCTGATAGAACTGTACCAAACCTAAGCTATGAAAGCCTTGTGATTGGCAAAAACATTTCCATGCAGGTTAGCTTTAAGAATTTGCTTGAAGCCGTCACAGGGATTACTAGCGAGACAGGAGTTGGCATTAAGGGAGTTTTAACTACGGGTGGAATTTCTCTTTCATTATATATAGGGCAAGAACAGCCCTTTGTATTTTCTAGGGAATTTGAAAACTTGCTCTCCCAAAACTATACAGACAGTATCAAGGACTTAGCTAATGTGGCTAAAGTAGCCGGTGAAGGTGAAGGAACTGACAGGCAGATAATAGTCATAGGGGAAGCTGCTGGACTTGCCCGTAAAGAAATATTTATTGATGCCAGAGATTTGGCTTCAAGTGAACATG
>JAAYJK010000004.1 GCA_012522955.1 Syntrophomonadaceae bacterium | reverse complement strand
ATTTTGCCTTCCTTTATTTGCTCCTCAGCAGCAATAAGTTTACTATATACATCGAGCATCAACATTTTTTCTTCGTATATTTTCATACTCATGATAACCATATCTCCATAACCGTTTTTAGTTATAAAAATCGGCTCATCGGAGGCATGACACATTTGGGAGATTTCACTGGTATTCTTTAAATCCCGAATTGGAATAATCCGCGGCATAATTTTCAACTCCTTCCTATGGCCTAAATGTACCTTAATAATACCTCGTAATCAACCGCTTGATTCGTTCAGTGTTTATAGCTTCATCCCCGGAAACTTTTGTTTGATGAGAGGTTTTTAAAAGGTGTCCTCGAATATAGATTTTTAGAAGTAGAAAGGCAGCAAGAAGATAATATTGAAGATTGATAACAAAGCAGATGATCTATATAGATATGCCAGTGACCCGCAAGTAGGGCAAATTGCCGGATGGCATTTACATACCAGTTTAGAAAATAGTTTGGAACGCGCAAATGTCCAAGGAGCTGATATCTCGCCCCTTCCTTAATGGGGCGAGCTTGCGAGCCCCAGTGGGAAGATGCTATCATCCCCTACGAATAAGGGCAAGCCAATAAAAATGTCCCCTTGTTGGGGGAGGAGGTTACTTATGGTAATTGAGACGCTTGGTGAAATAACAAGGGATTTATACTATCTGGGGCATCCCCATTGTCCGGTATATTTATTGGACGGGCCAAAACCGGTGATATTTGATGGGGGGCTGACCTTGGCCGGAAAACTCTATATACAAGATATACGTTCGGTGTTAGGTGACCGGCAGCCGACTATGCTTTGCCTTACTCATGCACACTGGGATCATTGTGGTGCTGTTTCCTGCCTGAAAGAGGCGTTTCCATCTATGAAAGTAGCATCCTCACCTTTGGCTGCCAGGATTTTGCAGCGTCCAAATGCGGTAGCCTTGATCAGAAAACTGAATGAAGATTTCATATCCGCGGTAAAATCGACTCCTGGATTAGATTTATCATTATTGAACTATCAGCCTTTCAGTACCTTCCCAGTGGATATAATTCTGAAAGACAATCAAACCATTGATCTGGGCTTGGGTAAGATTGTGAAAGTGCTGGCCACACCAGGGCATACCCGAGATCACTTAAGCTATTATCTGCCTGAGGGAAAAATCCTATTTGCCGGGGAGGCGGCGGGGGTACGTTATAGTCCCGAATGGGTATCCTCGGAATTTGCCGCTGATTATGATCTGTATTTATCTTCACTGAAACGCCTGGCGGCTTTACCGGTAGAGGTCTTTTGCCAGGCTCATCATTCAGTTCTGGTGGGCAGGGAAGAGGTCAGTCAATTATTCCGTCAGTCTCTTAAGGAGACAATAGATTATAAAGAAAAAATCATGGAAATGCTGGCAGAAGAAGGCGGCCAGGAAGAACGGGTCATAGCCAGGATGAAAGCGGAACGATATGATACGGTCAAGGGAAACAAGCAATGGGAGGGCGCCTATCTTTTAAATTTAAAAGCTCAGGTGGCCCATTTGTCACGGGCATAACCCTCCGAGTCATACCCTATAGGGCACAGGCAGGCAGGCAAGCGGTCGGTTATTGACAACTCGCGGAAACATAACAGCCCCTGCTTCAGAAGGGCTGTTTACATAATTCACCCCTTTGTTACCAGCCTGCAACACTTTGTATTCGTATAGCTACATAAATGTAGCATGAGAGCTACTTCCAGTCGGGTCACATACCGAAAGACTTCTCTACATATCCCTGATTTATTGGGAATTGGGTACACTTTTTAAGAATCCGCAATTTGGTACTAAACTAGCAATTTATTTATCAGGAGGATTTTCTGCATTACCAGTTATGATGCAGGGAACGATGTTGCAGTTCTTTATGTATCCATTCTGTGGAAAGCATAAAGAACGTTCTGGTACTTACATATCGTAATAAGAGGAGGATTTATAATTGGAAAAAAAGGCTAATGCATCGATTTATAATGAAATTTCGGTTCGCTACGGGATCACAAACTTCTTTACCAACCTTTCTCCCTATTTGCAGAATACCTATTTTGCTTTCTTCCTGACCACGATCATAGGTGTTTCAAATGTTGCTTTAGCTGGTGTTTTAACCACGGCAAGAAGCCTGGATCTGCTTTCCTTGTTCCTGATCGGCATCATCATGCAGAAAAGCAACCCCAAAATGGGACGTTTTGCTTTTTGGATCATATTCAGCGCACTCATAACTCTACCTATCTATATATTGCATTTTACCGATCTGGGACTGCGTGGCAGTTCAGCCTTTATCTTTTACTCAACCTTCTATTTTCTGGCCCTGTTTACTTTTAACATTGGGTTTACAGCTTATAATGGTGCTATCAACGTGCTATCCAGCGATCCCATCCAAAAAGTGAGTCTGTCGGCAGTACGCTCTCAATGCAATTCCCTGGGTAAGATTGCCTTCAGTTTGACGAATGTAGCTATTATCGGATTTTTCGCAGCCTGGCTGGGCAGTGAGAGCAGAGGATATACAATGATGGCAGTTGTCATATCGGTCCTGATCACATTGGCTTATTTCAATGTTGTCGCGATGCTTAAGGGGAAGGAAGTATATGTTCCCGCAGCCCAGCAAACCGTAGAGCAGAAGACATCCCTTTGGGATATGATCAAAAATTTCTTCACTCAGCCCATGATGCTTTTGATCGCTGGAGCCAGCTGTTTGAGATTAGGTCAGTATACGGTCATGGGATTGGCAGCTTATTATTTTGCTTATGTGGCCGGTGATAAAGGCATGTTGGCTACGTATCTGACCTTCAGCACTTTGTTTACTTTTGGCGGTACTTTTATCGCTCCCTTTATTAACAAATATTTGGGCAGCAAAAAGACCTACATAGTCGGTCTGGCTGTGTTTGGCCTCTCCCTCTTGCTGTCCTATTTCTTCGGCATCAGTCCCCTGGGCTTTGCCTTGTTGTTATCCGTAGCTCAGATAGGCATGGGGATCTGCATGGCAGTGGAGATGGCTATATACGGCAATGTGGTTGAATACACCACGGTGGCCAAAGGAAAGGATGTCAGCGCATTTCTGTTTTCCTTAAGCTCCATGCCTGGAAAGATTGGGACTGCCATTTCCGGACTGGTCCTGGGTTTAGGTTTGGCTGCCATTGGCTTTGATCCGAATGTCGAGGTTACCGAAGGAGTAGTGATGGGACTGAGGATCAT
>JAAYJK010000035.1 GCA_012522955.1 Syntrophomonadaceae bacterium | reverse complement strand
GTCTCTTGAGGATGAAGTATGGCTTAATCCAGAGCGCTCCCAAAACGATATATCGAAGCAAAAACAGATTTCATAAACTCATACATTATTTTGGAAATTGGCGACAACTATCTTGACAAATGCCGCCGCCGATATTCAATATTATCACCTCTTCAATTTATTAATTCCATACTGTTATGAGTTTCCCTAATAGAGCCCTTGATGGTGCAGATTCCCTGTCGGCCGACAATAATTCCTATGCTTTTTGAGCAGAACGAATACCCATTTATAGGATTATTAATGCCCTTAATATAATATTATAGCACGACAGGATGCTTTTCTTATTGAGTTTCTGTATAAAACAGCAATACCCTTAAAGGATTATTTTGGTTCTTTTAATACCAAAGGGAATATTTATGAATGGGTTTCAACTGACGGGCGGGCATAGAAACCATGGCATTTCAAAACATAGTATAGTATAACGGCCAAAATTACAGGAAGCAATGCGCTGACGTACATAACTTGATAATTGCTAGCTGCTGCTACATACCCCCATATAATGGTTCCCAATCCAATGCCCAGATCAAGAGCTATAAAGAAAGTAGCGGTAGCTGCTCCTCGTCTATGAGCTGGAGCAAAACGTATTGAAAAGGCCTGCAAAGTGGGTATACAGAAGCCAAAACCAAAACCAAAAACTGCGCCAGCCAGCATTAATCCTGAAATGCTATGAGATAACACTATAGTAATTAAGCCGCTAATAATAGCCCCATAACCTATCAATAGTACAGTATTGCTGCCCCCTTGATCGGCCCACCGACCTGAGAAGGGACGGGAGATCAACATAGAAATGGCCATAGCGGTAAAAAAGAAGCCAATATTAGCTATGCCAGATTCAGAAGCATATAAAGCTATGAAAGAAAGTACTGAACCATATACGCTGCTCAACAATAACATTACTACCGAGGCGGGAAGAGAAGATTTTTCCACCAGCCTGCCGGCAATTCCCCCGATGGTCTTGGTTGAGGCCGGCAGGGGGATTTTGGCACCTTGAACCGGTATACTCAGGATTAATGCTAAAAAGCTCATACCAATAACCCATAGGAAGAGGTTGGAGTACCCATAAGTATCAGCAAGCCAAAAACCAATTATGGGAGCTACCGCCATGGATAAGGAAGTAGTCAAGCCAAAATAGCCCATTCCTTCGCTCAAACGGTTAAGAGGCAAACTATCAGCCACTATGGTGCCAACCGCAGTACCAACTAGCCCGAAGGCTAATCCATGCAAGCCTCTAGTAACTATTATCATTATCGGTAGGTTGGACAGCTGATAAAGCCAGGAAACAGCAAAAACCAAAAACAGGCCTAGGGTTATGATCCTTTTTCGTCCCCAGCTATCCACAAGGTACCCTGCTATGGGGCGCATTAGCATAGAACAAATAGTAAAAGCACCCATAGCATATCCAACTTCCTTATAACTACCTCCCAGCATGAATAGATACACCGGCAGGGTGGGAAGAAGAACCTGGATGCTCATGAACAGGGCAATATTGGCTAAACACAAGAGGGTGAAGTTCTTGGTCCATATGGTATTGACAGGTCGCTGGCCAGTTTTGGTCTGGGAATCGTTATCGGAACTATTTGCCACCTTTAGTCCTCCAAATAAAACTGTAATTAAATAAGGTATTGGATGCATATAATATATGATAGGCTTTTAATAAACTAACTTTAACATATTTGCCTCATTAGCTGTACCAGAAACAAACGGACACTACTGTATTAAAATAGCGTTTGGTTCTTTAAAGCTTCAGTATCGGAAAATATCAGTATCAAGAAAATAAATCCGCCAACTTTCGTTGACGGAAAATATCAGTATTCAAATTCTAACAGTTCAATACAGATAGTGTTGAAACTTCTACTGAATAACTTGCCAATCAGCTTCCGATTAGCCAAACATGGTCAACAGGAAACCAGCTGCTACTGCTGATCCTATCACTCCTGCCACATTGGGTCCCATGGCGTGCATAAGCAAGAAATTTTTAGGATTGGCCTTTTGTCCTTCTACCTGGGATACCCGGGCTGCCATGGGGACAGCTGAGACTCCGGCTGATCCTATTAGTGGATTAACCTTGCCGCCGGATAACCAGCACATGATTTTTCCTAATAGCAATCCCCCAATAGTACTGAAAATAAAAGCAATTAAACCCAAGGCAATTATTTTAAGGGTTTCCGGTCTCAAGAATAACTGTCCCACCGCTGTTGCGCCCACGGTGGTGCCCAGGAAAATGGTAACTATATTAATTAGAGCGTTTTGGGCCGTATAAGTAAGCCTTTCCACTACCCCGGATTCCCGGAAAAGATTGCCCAACATCAGCATTCCAATCAAGGGAGCCACGGAAGGAAGCAACAAACATACCACAATGGTTACAACTATGGGAAACACGATCTTTTCCAGCTTGGATACTTCCCTCAGCTGCACCATCTCGATTTCCCTTTCCTTTTTGGTGGTTAAGAGCCTCATTATAGGCGGTTGGATTAAAGGAATCAAAGCCATATAGGAATAGGCAGCAATAGCGATGGCCGGAAGCAGCTCCGGGGCCAATTTGGCCGTCAGGAATATAGCGGTGGGGCCGTCAGCGCCCCCTATTATCCCGATAGAGGCAGCCTCCTGGGGATCAAAGCCCAGGATAATGGCTATGGTGAAGGCAATGTAAATACCCAACTGGGCTGCTGCGCCCAAAAATAAGCTGGAAGGCCGGGCTATTAAGGGGCCGAAATCGGTCATGGCACCAATTCCCAAAAATATTAGTGAAGGATAAATGCCCAGCTTAACTCCCTGGTATAAATAATAAAGGAGACCTCCGGCGCTGGAATGATCCGCGGGGGGACCCACCATGAGATTGGCCATGGGCAGGTTGGCCAGGAGCACCCCAAAAGCTATAGGCAAAAGCAATAATGGTTCATACTTTTTTACAATAGCCATATATATCAAAATACATGCTACAGCTATCATCACCAGTTCCTGCCAGCTTATGGCGGTAAAACCCGATGTATTCCATATCATTAAAAGGATATCAGCTAAAGAGATTGACATTATAATTCCCCCTACTACTGCAGCGCAAGCAGGATGTCGCCTGTAGCTACAGACGCTCCCTTAACAACCATAATTTGAGCGATCACTCCATCTCTGGGAGCTTTAATCTCGGTTTCCATTTTCATGGCCTCCAGAATAAATAAAACATCGCCTTGCTTTACCGCAACACCCGGGTTCACGTTTACTGCCAGAATAGTACCCGGCAGAGGG
>JAAYJK010000034.1 GCA_012522955.1 Syntrophomonadaceae bacterium | reverse complement strand
GAGGGGAGGTCAGGAGAATGAGTGCCTTTAAATCAGCAGTTCCATACAAAAGTGGGTCAATTCTGCTGTTAATAATACTGTTGCTGCTAGTATTGATCAGCCGCAATAGCCAGACGCTAGTCAGGGCTTGGGTAGCTCAGGAGACTAGCTGGAAAACTGCTCACTATATGCAAAAAGACAGCGAGCACTTCCAGATTAGATATTCGGCGGTAGATGGGGGTTATATCAAGGTCATAGAAGATACGGCTGAAGATGCCTATACCAGAGTATCTAATTTATTTGGCTATGAGCCCAGTGAAAAAACTACCATTATTGTATATCCAGACAGTGTCAGTTTGGCCAAAAGCTTTGGTTGGGAAAAGGATGAGAAGGCTATGGGAGTTTATTGGGCTGGAACTATTAGGTTGCTCTCGCCCCAGCAGTGGATTAGCCCCATCAATGACTGGCCGGCAGTGTTTGCCCAGGAAGGCCCCATGTATCATGAGTTTGCTCATTTACTGGTCGACGATATTACTGGAGGAAATTACTCGCGCTGGTTTACAGAAGGAATTGCCCAGTATGTGGAGAAGAAGATTACAGGGTTTGAATTTCCTGAGCCAGTCAGCCAGCAATCATCAGTTTATACTTTTAAGCAATTGGAGAAAAGTTTTGATGAATTAGATCAGCAGTTAGCCTATCGGCAATCATTGCAAGCGGTAGAGTTTATAATTGATAAATATGGAGAAGAGAGTCTCTGGAATATATTAAAATATCTGGGTCAGGGCAATAGCATGGATGAAGCTTTGATCAAAAGCATAGATATTGATTACAGCATGTTGGAACAAGAATTATACACAGTAGTAATTTGATAGTTAAGAGGGTGTAATCATTGAAAGATACTCTCCTGATTAGAGGAGGAAATCCTTTAAAGGGTAAGGTTCGGGTTAGTGGAGCCAAAAATGCCGGGTTGGTCATCATGGCCGCCAGCATAATGGCCGAGGGGGAGACCATTTTGGATAACCTGCCTCGTATACGAGATGTCGAAGTTATGATTCAAATACTCAATGAAATTGGGGCCCAAACCAAATGGAATGATGACGGGAGCTTATCCATAATGGTGGATCCCAGCCATATAAAAACCAGCACTTCCTATGAACTATCCAAGCAACTGCGGGCATCCAACCTATTTTTAGGTGCTATGCTGGGTGGCCGGGGCGAGGCAGTTGTTTCTATGCCGGGAGGATGCGATATAGGATCCAGGCCTATGGATCTCCATCTTAAGGGTCTGCAAGCTCTAGGGGCTAAGACTCAGATTGAACATGGCTATATCTATGCTCAGGTTAATAACCCGGGAGGTGCTCGAGTATATCTGGACTTTCCTAGTGTAGGAGCTACCGAGAATATTATTATGATGGCAGCCAAGACTCCGGGGCTGAGCACCATCGAAAACGCGGCCAAGGAACCGGAAATTGTGGACCTGGCTAATTATCTGAACTCCATGGGGGCTCGTATCCGAGGAGCTGGAACCGATGTAATAAAAATAGAAGGAACCCGGAAATTGACGGCGGGACGTTATGCTATTATTCCTGATCGAATAGAAGCCGGAACCTACATGATCTCTGCTGCCATAACCAGAGGAGAAGTGCTGGTGGAGAATGTAATTCCCACCCATTTGCATCCTATTATTGCTAAATTACAGGAAACCGGGGCTCTAGTAGAGGAGAAGGATGCGGGTATTCTAGTCAAAGCAGGTCCCTATATTCGTCCGGTGGATATAAAGACTCTTCCCTATCCCGGTTTTCCTACCGACATGCAGTCACAGATGATGGCATTACTATGTATGGGACGAGGTTCAAGTATCATAGTGGAAAATGTATTTGAAAACCGTTTTCAAATTGTGGATGAATTAAAGCGTATGGGAGCTAAAATAAAAGTAGAGGGCCATACCGCAGTAGTAGAAGGGGTGGGCAGACTTTGCGGAGCCCGGGTTAAGGCTACCGATTTGAGGGCTGGTGCCGCCTTGGTATTGGGAGCCCT
>JAAYJK010000033.1 GCA_012522955.1 Syntrophomonadaceae bacterium | reverse complement strand
ATGGTGAGCCATGGAGGATTCGAACCTCCGACACCCTGATTAAAAGTCAGGTGCTCTACCTACTGAGCTAATGGCCCATGAAGATTGTCAAAATGGCTGGGGTGGCTGGATTCGAACCAACGAATGACGGAGTCAAAGTCCGTTGCCTTACCGCTTGGCTACACCCCAACGTATAAGAGTATACTAGCTGCGGCTGCCGAGTGTCAACAGTTATATGGGGTGGATGATGGGACTCGAACCCACGGCCCCCAGAGCCACAATCTGGTGCTCTAGCCTACTGAGCTACACCCACCATGCTGTTCTGTTCGAATCAAATGGCGTCCCCGGAGGGATTCGAACCCCCGACCTACGGATTAGAAGTCCGTTGCTCTATCCAGCTGAGCTACAGGGACAGCAAATATCCATAAAAAAAGCCTCTTCCCCTGAGTTAGACCCAGGATACGGAATTCAGGCTGGCTGTGCTCAAAGCTTATTACCTTTGGGCACCTAATTTGTTTCGCTGCCTAACTAGTTTAATAGTGGAGCGGGTAGAGGGAATCGAACCCTCGCAACCAGCTTGGAAGGCTGGGGCTCTACCACTGAGCTACACCCGCCCGCAAAGTGTATTATACATTTTTTTAATGGTCATTTCAAGAAGGTTTTTCATTTTGGGCCTCCAGTGACCATTCCCTGTGCGCACTTGCTTATTTTATTATAAAACAGCAACCAATGCAAGTAAAAAGAAGCTTCTAAGCAGGATCATTTCCCTTTTAATGCCTATTTATTACTCTTCTGAAGAGGCCTCCGGGAATTGCTGCCGTCTGCGCTGTATTTGCCAGCCTGCGAGCACAGCAACGATTAAAAGAATAGGAATGAATAAATACCAGGAGCTAATTGCCTTATATCCCTTTAAATCATCAATATCCCTGGCCTGAGTATCATCTGCCGCCACACTTAGACTGAATGGCTCCACCAACACCAGGGGTTCTCCGGACCCATCTTGATAGGAAAAAACCAATTGGCCCTGGATTTCTCCTGGTCCTTGGGGCTCAAAAGCAGTCTGATAATAACCACTGCTGTTGTGCTCCATATTACCCATAAAAACAGTTTTATCTGCAGCTTTAAAGTTCCCCTCTATTTTTATTATCAGATTGTTTAAATCGCTCCGACCTGTACTGTAATAGGTGCAATAAAGCTCAATCAATTTACCCACCTTCATATCTCCGGCAAACCTTATGTTTCCCACCTTCAGACGACCTGGTCCGGGCTCGCTCACTTTCACCGGATCAACCCGGCCGACTCCGCCTGCTGAACTCTGAATCGGCTCTTCTTCTATGACGGTTTCAGGTCTCACTTCCAGTTCAATTTCCAATTCGGTGCTGTAGAATTTGCCACTTTGATCCGTATAAGTAGCCTTAATCAGCAAAGGATATATGTCACTGGGCAGGGCTGGGTCTGTCTCCAAAAGATAAAGTATTCGCTCTTCGCTTCCTCCCCGAATAATATCCATATATTTTTTATTACTGCCGGAGCTCAACAATATAGCGCTTGGACTAGTTCCTTCTAAGCTTATGGTAATATCCAGGGCTGCTATTTGCCCTTGATTCTTTATCCTTACCGGCAGCTCAAACACCTGCCCTGGAATCAGGTCTCCCATCTGATTGGGCTGGGCATCTATTAAGAGCTTTGGGGGGATCTGAGTATTCTGCAACTTGATATACAAACTCTCCTGACTTGTTCCCTTCTCTCCATCAGGATTCATAAATTGTCCCTTCAGTTGGAGAATATAAGTGCCGTTGGCTGCTTCAGCCTGGCTGGATAGGTTTAGATTGACTATTTTAGTCTCTGAACTAGCCCAGGAACGAAAATAAAACATATGTTCAGCTGGAAAAGAGAAGGGAGTATCAGAATCGAAGGAAGCTTTTATTAATACCTCTTCCAGTATATGACCGCTTATGTTTTGCAGCTTAATACTGGCTTTTACCTGACTTCCTGCCGATGTATATATGGTTTCTTTGTCTTCAATGGCTATTATCCTATCGCCTTCACTGCTGCCTTCCCTGTCCAGCGGAACTGACAGGTATTTTTCTTCGCTGATGGGGTGGGGATAGCTACTTTTATTATAGGTGAAGCGAAGGGGTATCTGACCATCGCCTCCGCCTTGATAGACCATATTTATGGAAAAGGATTCAGATTGGCCCGGGGTTATTAATTGAGCCAGATCAATCCCAGGTTGAGAGCCAGCCAGGGTAAAGCCGGAAGCATCCTCCAGCTCAGCCCACACTTGACTTAGGCTTTGTTTCGATTCGTTTTTAATGCTCACCTTCAGAGTAAACTGCTCTCCCTCTCCAATGGCATCGGAAGATACCGAATAATTAATTATTGAGATGTCTGATCCTTCGGCCTGTAGTACCGGAGCTATCAGCCCAATTTGAAGCATAACCAATAATATTACCAAAAGCTGTTGGACTTGGGCTGACAACTTCACCTAATCTCCTCCTGCTTTCTGGCTTCATTTTGCATTGCCTATAAAAACAACTTAAAACTTTATTACTCTGATAATCGTCATTTTTTACCTTGATTATCTCTTCACTCTAAACTACATTGAAATATCATAAAATTCAAGCCGCAATGAGCTAAATATTTCGGTTTATATGAAGCAACTTGAATACTTGTTCATAATAGCAGCAGCTGCTCAAATAGTCCAAACCGCTAATACCTATGAGGTCAAATACTTAACAGCAATTAATTGGCTGTATTATCAAAGGATCTGAAGGCTTAAGCCTATCTTTTAACACTTCATTATATTCATATTTACGAGCTTGGCCTACAATTCTTACAGATTAATTGAATTTTGGTCAAGCAGACCCATGCTCCGTTGGTTTTGATCTGCTTTTGGCAATTTTACTACAGCTCGATTCTCCGCTCCCAGATCCATATGGAAGCTGCCAGCAAAAGCAAGGCAAAAACCAGGGTTATTCCCGTATAGATCCATATAAAACCTATTTGAGATGCAATATCGGTAGCCGGGTAACTGAGATTCCAGCTCCATTCCGGGCTTAACTTGCCAGGCGCAATCAGAAGCAACAAGAAAACCACCAAGGTAATCAAGCCAGATGCCCGAGGAAAGAGTTTGCCGCACAGCTGGCTTAGGAAGCTGCACGAGAATAAATATACTATGGCAGCAATGCTGGCTGCATACAAGCTAATCAGTATTTTTATCATTAAGATGAGGTCTGCCTGTCTGCTTAATTCAGGTACCAAGTCTGGAAAGGAAATAAAAATAGCTATGGAGGAAATTATACCTACTAGCAGAGTACCGGCCAGGTATTCGGTCAATAAAACCAGTAACTTGGAACCCAGCATCATGGCCCCAGATATAGGCAGAGACATCATCAAATAAATAGTGTTGTGCCCCCATTCCCGGCCCAGTAAGCGGAAGGAGGTTATTATTGGCAATAAACCTGCCAGCCCCATCAAAGCTACAGCTGGAACCATAATTATCATTCTGCTGTCGCCTTCTGTCTTGGCCCAGACCCACAGAATGGATACAATTGCAGTAATAGCAACAATTAATACTTCTGCTCTAGTTTCTCTCAAATCTTTATAATATAAGCTTTTAAACATCTTAAACTTGCTGGCTGCCATTCCTGAACACCTCCTTCATTATTTCCACCAGGGATTTATTCCTTTCCATTCTTAGCTGTTCAGCATCACTCTGCAGTTGAATTCTACCCTGGTCAATAAAAACTACCTGGTCTACCAGACTCTCTATCTCATCTATTTCATGGGTCGAAATTATCAGAGTCTGTTCGCCTTCCCGATAACCCTTGATTAGAGCATGGGCGATCTCCTCCCGGGTTAATAGGTCAATGCCGGAAAAAGGCTCATCCAGGAGCAAATAGGGAGCCCTGCGAGACAGAACCATCAGCAGCTTGGCTTTAGCCCTCTGCCCTTTGGATATTTTACCCAGTATCATCCCCTCATCCAGTCTTAAAAAGGATAATAGCTCCTTACACCTGCCTTCATCCCAATCGGGATAAAAAACACTCATGAATCTTGCCGCCTGGGCCAGATTCCACCAGGGATATAGGTGATCCACTTCAGGCAAATAGGCCACTAACTGCCTTTGCGCCTTAGGAGAAGCCCCTCTGACTTTTACCTCCCCCTGGTCCGGATAATTGATACCCGTAATCAGCTTCATAATAGTTGACTTACCAGCCCCATTGGGACCAAACAATCCGCAGATACTTCCTTTAGGAAAGTGAATATTAACCCCATCCAGGGCCACTACGGAACCAAAGCGTTTGCTTACCTGTTTAAACTCGATCAACTTGCTCATCCTCCTCCAGCTCTAAGTGTTGGGTCAGCATCGCTAACATGGCCTTATCCTGATAACCCAGGGAACGCATCTGCAAAATAAAATGTTGCATAATGGTATTGGCCATTTCCATGGCCATCTCTTGTCGCTTATCCTCTCCCGCCACAACAAAGGTCCCCTGTCCTCTCAGGGTTTCCACCATCCCCAGGTTTTCCATTTCCCTATAGGCCCTTTGAACCGTATTGGGATTTACTCTAACCTTCTGGGCATATTCCCGTTGGGAGGGTATTTTATCGCCAGGTTTTAATTCGGTCCGAATAATGCTTTTTTTGAATTCATCAATGATCTGCATATATATGGGCCAGGAATTGTCAAACTTCATGGCTGTACCTCCATCTATTAGTGCACTAATTTATTAGTGCACTAATAGTATAATGCCTTATAAATAGATAAGCAAGCAATTTATTAATTAATTAATTAGCTCTCAATATTAATTTCATTTTTAGGGTTAAATGCGGGAAAGATTGAATGGACCAAAAAGCACGCCAAAGCAGCCTGACACCTGTACCGGTTAATATAACTACTTCCTCAATACCACTAAAGCCATAGTGGCCAGCCTTATTTTAGCTTAATCAGCAAGACCCGGAAAGGTTTAAAGGCTTAACTACCCTTAAATGCTGCTGTTTAATTTCTTTTCTATTTCATCCAGGTTTTTAAAGGCTATATCGCTCTTAACCTGAACCAAACAGCTTTCCTGCCGACTCACGGCACTCTCCAAGTCTTTCAGAGAATTCTCAGTTCTCTGGCTTATTTCCTGATCCTGAAGGGCTTCACTCTTTTTTAGGATTTCCCACTGGGTTTTCAGCTTAGGCAATTCTGCCTTGGCTTCTACCCATTTTGCTTGTGCAGATTGATATCGTATCAACATAATCCTATGCTTCAATCCAAAATATTCAGCCGGAATCCTACTATTGAACAACTGCACCATTTCAGGATAATAGCCATAGGCCTTTAAGGCCGATAGCAGGCTCCCTTCAAGACTGTTTTGGTCTACATTAATAGTAAGCTCCTCCAGGGAGTTCTCAAATCCATCTCGGATTTCACTGGCCAAACCTTCCTTTACCACTATTGTTTCTGTTTGGTTCCAATTCTGGTGTAGTTTATTTACCCCTTCACGTATTTGGCTCCACTGACCCTGAGTGTTTGATGATTCCTGCCCAACTGACTGGGATCCTTGACCGTCTTGCTCCTTAGAGCTTCCTTGCTGGCTTTTCTCCTCTTTACTCCCGCCCGACTGTTCCGATTCCGGACACTGGCTCATAATCCCTGCCGTTTGCTCCAATTGGGAAATCAATTTATCAATTTCTTTGCGCATGGATTTCAGCTCTGAAGGCAATTCCTTTTTCTGAGTATCTGAAGCAGGTTTCTTCTCAGCTTCTTTGGAACAGCCTGCCAGCAGTCCCCCTATAATCACTATGATTAAGGTTATTACCAATGATTTAAGTCTAGTCCCTCTCATACCATCACTCCGGTTCGTAGATTAGCAGCATACTCGAATAAGATATTCTCATGCTGTCACGCTTTGTTTAGGTTTTCCTGAAGCATAACTAATAATTCTTATTCTTGCTCGTTTATTAGAAAATAAACGTCTCAAAATCAAGTCTTGAGATTACCCGTATCTAAACAATTAGCTCCTGGCCTGGACGTGAGCTTCTCTGGGAAAAAAAGAAAGGCCGAGTTTACGTGCGGCCTTTCTCAAAAATCACTAAATAACTAAGTTCTTAAAAAAATCAGGAAGATGATTTTCAATCATCTTCCTGATATTGGTACAATCAAGTTAACTCATATGAGCCCCAAAACCGGGCAGTTTTCAATAAGCAATATGTTTTGGGTTATATACTGGCTAAGTTTAATAGCTTTTTAAAAAGACTTTTAATAAACTCACTGTTAATAAGTGAACAGTACCACCCTGGTATAAAAACACTTTTCTTTGCTGGCCATGACCTTGCTTTTAGACTGCCATTGCCATCCTTATTAAATCACCTTAAATACTAATAATTAACTTGATTAAAAACACGGTACTAATTTGCCTTAGCCATGTGATTCATAGATTCGATATTTTTACATATCTTGTTGATAGTTCTAGGATAGAGTAGCTTTTTCCCATTCTGATAACTTCTGATATATCCCACCAGCTCGTGTCGGCCTATTACCGGCAATTCGCTTTTGTCCTTTTGATTATCACGAAGGGTAATATGGTCACAGGATAATACTACAATCCCCTGGGTAGGAAGGTTTCTAATCCCCACTACCTTTCTTAAAAATCCCTGCAGACGATATTCATGTGAATCAAGTTGTCCGGCAGGATTGGTAATTATTTTGGAGTATCCGCTTTTCTTATGCAAGATCCAGTTTCCGTTGCTATCTATATCTATTATTCCACCTCGTTCTCCACCATAGTTTTTGGTTTCTATGTGGAATATGCCATTTGGCCCTATAACCAGAGTATCATATTCATTAGTATGTTCCTCATCAGGCCCCAATTTAACATTATGATATACTCTATAACGAGATTTCGGATTCTCCAGATTGGATAAAACTTGCTGAACTTTCAGCTCTCCTCTGTCTCCACTCTGCATGATTTTTTTCTGGGTTTCATTTTTTTTGTCCCGGGATTTTATAGCCAGGATAATGGCCACCGCAGCTATCGCAACCAGTACAATGGGAGACAGTATTAATAACGTACTCACATTTCGCTCCTTTCCATTTAAATTTGCTGGTGGACATATCAATTTTATTATAACAAATATTAGCCGTTGGTATAAATTAAATTTGCCTTATTTATTGTTCTTCTCCGACCACAGTCCCTATTATATACCAAATTATAAAATATTCTGCCTGCATTTCTTCGGCTATTTAATAGGTTTTTCGCCTGGCTAATAGCCTAGGGGAGTAGTATAATGATGTCAAACGCTTGTTCGAGGTGGGTTTATGAACATCCTTCACTGTGATCTGGATGCTTTTTTTGCTTCAGTCGAACAGCGGGATCACCCGGAACTAAAAGGAAAACCAGTCATTATTGGCGCTCTGCCGGGAAGCCGGGGAGTGGTTTCCACCTGTTCCTATGAAGCCCGGTTCTATGGAGTTCGGTCTGCCATGCCCATCAACCAGGCCTATCGTCTTTGCCCCCAGGGGGTTTTTATATTGCCCGACCTTCACAAATATCAGGGGGTTTCACAGCAGGTCTTCGCCATTCTCCAACGCTATTCACCCATAATAGAACCTCTTTCCATAGACGAAGCCTTTCTGGATGTTTCTGCTTGCCATCTGCTTTTTGGAGGCTCAACTCAAATAGCATCCATGATCAAACAAGATGTAAGCAAAGAACTTGGCCTGAGCATATCTGTAGGTATTGCTGCCAATAAATTCCTGGCCAAATTAGCCACCAATCTCTCCAAGCCTGATGGTTTACTGGAAATGGGAGAGCAGCAGGTTCGGGATGTTTTACCCGCTCTGCCGGTGACTGAGATATGGGGTATAGGCAGTAAAACAGCAGCCCGGCTGGAGCGGGCAGGAATAACTTCTGTTAGTGACCTTTTAGCCAGTCCCCGCTCCAGCTTGGTAGGAATTCTGGGATCCAATACCGATTTATACATCCAGCTCTGTAAGGGCCAGGATACCCGGCCAGTAGAGACAAAATCACAGCGCCAGTCCCTGGGCAATGAAATCACCTTCCCCCAGGACCTGGCTGACCCGGAAAAAATTCAGCAAGTATTGCTGGAGCTAAGCTGCCAGGTAGGCTACCGAATGAGACAGTGCTCACTTATGGCTCATACCATCACTATCAAAATGCGTACCCCGGAATTTAGAACCTTTACCCGCAGTCAGACTCTTCTCCAAGGGGTGGATTCCGATCTGGGCATATATGATATTGTTCTTGGTCTATATCAAAACTCCGGCCTGCCCGGAAGCTATCTTCGTCTCCTGGGAGTCAGCGCCAGCAAATTAATTGATAGCAATATGGAACCAAACTCTCTATTTGTTGATAAAAGCAAGACCCTGGACGCTATTATGGATAATATGAAGAACAAATTTGGCCAGGAAACCATTAAGCGCGGTAGTCTTATAGACTCAAAGCAGGATTATAGACCGGATAAAGAATAAGGCCCTGAAACTACCGAATGGCATTATAAATCACTTCTGGAAAGGTACTAAACTCATAAACTAAACAGTAACTATGAGCCAGTACTATATTATCATGATCTCAACTATGGTAAAGTATAGATTAGAAATTAATTCAATCACAATTACCCAGGACCGAGTTAATAGGCGTTCGGTTTATTAACCACAGGAGGTTTGCCCATGGAAGCAATAAACTTTAGACCCATTGGCTATATTCATTCTCCCTTTAAAACTAAAGAAGGCAGTCCCAGACAGAGCATCCACACACCGGAGGTTGAAGCTATAATAGATATTAAGCCAGAATTTAGTGCCGGCCTCTTAAATCTGGAACTTTATTCTCATATTATAGTTCTCTTTCATTTTCATCTTTCCCCAGGCTATGATCTGGTAGTAGAAAGGCCTCGAGGAGACCGACCCGGACCTCGAGGAGTATTCTCCACTCGTTCGCCTAATCGACCTAATGGTATTGGCTTATCCATTGTAGAATTGGTGAAAATTGAAGGAGCCCGGCTAAGAATAAGAGGAGTGGATATGCTGGACGGTACACCGGTACTGGACATAAAACCCTATGACTCGGGTTTGAACCCAGCCCCCTAGAGCTCAATCTTAGTGTCTTCCCATCTCCCATTTAAAACCTAAAGCCACGAGTATCACACCCGTGGCTTATACTTATATAACAACTATATATTAAATCTAATCCTCAATAGACTTCTCGTCGTCCTCTTCCCTGGCTTTGCGGAAATTATTCAAGGCCTTTCCCACCGAATCACCTAACTGAGGCAGTTTGCCGGGTCCAAATATTATTAATACTATTACCAAAATAAATCCTAATTCCCAGGGTCCAAAGTTACCTATCAAGCCAAACATACTTTCACCTCCTGGTTCTCTCGCTCTCGGATACCTGTACAGATTAAGCATACACCTCCAGCTCCAATAAGTCCACCGATGGTCGGCCTCAAATAGTAGACTGAAAGCTTATGTGTATGGTCCTTTAGCTGCAGAGAATTGTGTTTCATATAGATTGATATTTATACTACAGCTTGTTCAACTTCCCCATTATTCTATCATAGCAACTTCCAAACTTCATTATTCAAATAATGGCTGCCACCAACCAGTAAGTTACATGGTTTTTAATGCGGACAGTTGATTGACAGCCAAATTAAATCCCCCTATAATAGATAAGTACGCTAGACTCATGTTACATCACAACCATCAACTAGCTAACAATCAACAACGACATTCATGCGGATGTGGCGGAATTGGCAGACGCACCAGACTTAGGATCTGGCGGGTAACACCGTGGGGGTTCGAGTCCCTTCATCCGCACCATAAGATTACTAACCCTTGAAATTCAGGGGTTTTTCTTTTTTCGGATAATGACTACACTGCAAAAAATCCAGTGTATATTGATTCTATTTGCATACTGGGCCAGGAAATAACTAGAAGTTTACCTGGTCCGGGTCGGGGCCTAGGCGTTGGTGCTGATTCATATCATCTATTTCCAGCATATCCTCCGAGCTTAGCTCGAAATCAAATATCTGCGAGTTTTCAATAATGCGCTCTTTGCGTACTGATTTAGGTATGGTAACAACAGCGTTTTGGATATCCCAACGCAAAACAATCTGGGCTGGGGTCTTAGCGTATTTGGCAGCCAGGTTAAGGAGAGTCTTTCTATTCAGATCACCTCTCATCAGCGGACTCCATGCTTCCAATTGAATACCCTGTTGCCGACAGAACTGCAAAAGCTCTTTTTGGGTCAGCAGGGGATGACATTCTACCTGATTTACCGCCGGAATAACTCCTGTATCTTCTATTATTTGCTTAATGTGGGCTATCTGATGATTGCTCACACCAATGGCTCTAACTACTCCTTCCTGGTAGAGGTGAACCATTGCTTTCCATGTTTCACGATACTTACCAGGAACCGCCCAATGCGCTAAATATAAATCAATGTAGTCCAGACCTAGGTTTCTGCGGCTTTTTTCAAAGGCCTGCAGAGTTGCTTGGTACCCTTGATCGCTGTTCCAGACCTTGGTCGTAATAAACAATTCCTGCCGCGGTATTTCAGATTCACGAACAGCCTGGCCTACTCCCCTCTCATTCTGGTAAAAGGCAGCGGTATCAATACTGCGGTAACCAACAGCCACAGCATCTCTCACTGCATTTATTACTTCTTCTCCTTCAGGAGTTTTATATACTCCCAGGCCTAACCAGGGCATCCTTACTCCATTGTTTAACACTGGTCCCTCCGTAAATACATTGGCGCTTATATCATTCATAACCATACCTCCTACCATAATACTTAGTTTTTATTAATATTATATGATTCCCCACGAAACGTTATTTTTTCCGGGTTTGGCTGGGGTTTTCGCAAGGGAATCTTATATTATTATTACATATATTCAACCCAAGCTTGTGAGAATTTGTATCATTTCTTGTGCATCCTAAAACAATAGTATGCGGAATACGTGAGTACTCCTTCGTTATAGGACAAAGTTACCCTCTAGATGCCGTCTAAGCATTTTATTCCTATTTGTACTTTGAATGATTCTCTATATAAAATAAATGATCCGTAATTCTAAAGCAACATAAAACCTAGCGAAAATTCCTATGGCATATTTTTCTTCGGTACCATGACTCAAGCCATTCATCGAGGCGGCCCTTTCTTATGGGTAAACCAGGATCTTTCCTTCTGGACCTCTATTGGTGGTGTTCATACCAACCGTAATATGGAAGTCATTAACGAATCTGGCGTACCGGTTCCGGAATTATATGCAGTAGGAACCGATGGCTGTGAATTGTATCGGGAAACTTATACCATGAATGTCCCAGCTTCTTGTAACGGCAATAACTGCAACTCTGGTCGAGTCGCAGCTAAAAACGCAGCAGCAAGTCTGTAAAAAGCTTAAAATAGCCCGCTAGAGTATACCTGAGTATACTTATAGCGGGCTAATTGTTACATCGTCCCCCTGTTACTAACGGCGGGATTTTAATTCACTGAAGATTTCATCCAGGCTTACATCTTGTTCTACCAATAGGACCATTAGATGATAAAGCAAGTCGGAAGTTTCATAAATCACTTCTGACTTTTCTCGGTTCTTGGCTGCTATGATAACTTCTGCATTCTCTTCTCCAACTTTTTTGAGGATTTTATCCAATCCTTTTTGAAACAGATAAGTGGTGTAAGCTCCTTCCGGAAGCTTAGCCTGCCGGTCTTTAATCACATCATACAGTTCATATAGTATAGCTGGACTACTAGCTGGAAAGGCATAGACCTTATCCAAATCAAAGATCTGTTTTTCCACTTCCTGTCCTTCCCAATTCCTGTAGAAGCAGGAATAATGACCAGTATGACAGGCTACCCCGGTCTGTTCCACTTTGATTAATAGGGCGTCTTCGTCACAGTCATACAGTATCTCTTTAACCGTCTGTACATGGCCGGAGCTTTCCCCTTTCAGCCACAATTCCTGGCGACTGCGAGAATAAAACCAGGTATTTCCAGTCTCTATGGTTTTAGCCAGGGCCTCTTTATTCATATAAGCCAGCATTAGTACCTGACCGCTAATTGCGTCCTGAATAATAGCAGGTATAAGCCCGCCTTGTTTATCAAAATTCATTTTATTCATCATTATCTAATTGGAACTCCTCTTTCCTTTAAATATTTTTTAGCTTCGGCAATGGTATATTCCCGGTAATGAAAAATGGAGGCACACAAAACTGCAGCAGCCCCTCCGTACTCTATACCCTGATAGAGATGTTCCAGGTTCCCGGCACCCCCTGAGGCTATAACCGGTACGCCTACCGCATCGCTAATGGCCCGAGTCAATTCCAGGTCATAACCGTCTTTGGTGCCGTCCCGGTCCATACTGGTCAGTAAGATTTCTCCGGCTCCTAGCTTTTCTGCTTTTTGCGCCCATTTTACCGCATCCAGTCCGGTTGGGACTCTCCCTCCATTGATATATACTTCCCAGGCCTCCTGCTCTTTTCTGCGGGCATCAATGGCTACTACTATACACTGGCTGCCAAACTTTAAAGCACCTTCCTCAATCAAACCCGGATCCCTCACTGCAGCCGAGTTTAACGATACCTTGTCCGCCCCGGCTACCAAAATGCTGCGTATGTCATCCACATTGCCAATTCCACCACCTACGGCGAAGGGAATGAATACCTGCCGGGCAGTTTCTCGCACCACATCAACCAAGGTTTTTCGGCCTTCATGGGAAGCACTGATATCCAGAAAAACCAGCTCATCAGCTCCCTCCTGATCATAGTAGGCTGCTAACTCCACCGGGTCTCCAGCATCTTTAAGGTTAACGAAATTTACCCCTTTAACCACTCTGCCTTCGTGCACATCCAGGCAGGGAATAATTCTCTTGGCCAGCATATGTTTTCCTCCTCCAGTCTCTCTTCCACATTTACTCTTCTGCTGCCTTTAAGGCCTGAAGTAGATCTATTTTGCCGTCATATAAAGCTTTGCCGATAATAGCTCCTACTACACCGCAGGATTCTATAGCCTTAAGATCTCTAATGTTTTGCACAGTGGACACTCCACCGGAAGCAATGGTATTAAGACCGGTTTCTTTAGCTATCTGCCGGGTGGATTCCAGGTTGGGCCCGGTCAGCAAGCCATCCCGATTGATATCAGTAAATACACATGTGCTGACCCCCAGGCTTTTCATGCTGTGCCCAAACTCCAGGGCACTTAGGTTGGAGGTCTCGACCCAACCTTCTACTGCTACCATCCCTTCCCGGGCATCTATGCCCAGTACGATACGCTGGGTTCCAAAACAATCCAAGAGTTCTTTTACAAAACCAGGGCTTTTAACCGCTCTGGTTCCTACAATAGCCCTGGCCGCACCCCGCTGCAACACCCGCTTCACATCTTCAACACTGCGCAGGCCTCCGCCTACCTGAAAGGGAATGTTTATACTCTCAGCAATGGCTTCAATGGCCGCTGCATTTTGGGGACTGCCGGTAAAAGCTCCATCCAGATCCACCACATGCAGATATCTGGCCCCCTGTTTTTCAAAGGAGGCAGCTATCTGCCTTGGACTATCCGAGTACACGGTCTTGGCCTCAGCCTGACCCTGAACCAATCTAACACAATGTCCATCTTGAAGGTCAATTGCCGGGAAAATAATCATCTGTAATTACACCTCGTCATTATCTTTATTCGGCATCAGGAGGCCGTTTCTCTCCGCTGCCGGAAACATGTCCTTAATCTAAGTAGTGATTAGCCTGCCAATAGTATATTTCGCAGGTTTTCGCAGGCTAATTACGTAATTATATATCAATACTAACCGGGTCTAACGAATCCCACTTCAAGCACTGCCTTAACCATTGAGGCATTATCAATGGCCTGCCTCGAAGCTCAGGCATTAACCAGAACCATAAAAGAGAACTGGGATCTTGAAAGCATCCTGTTTTTTCCCCCGGTATCTTCCCTGTATACATAACAGCTTTGATAATCTAAGTCTAGGCTCTAATGCTATTAACAGCCGCCAAAATTCTGCAGGATCTGCAACCCTAGCCGACCTGATTTTTCAGGATGAAATTGAGTAGCCATAAGATTCTTCTCTTCCACCGCACAGACAAAATCAACCCCATAGTCGCTGTGGGCAGCAATTACTGAATCATCCTGGGGCAAAACATAATAAGAATGCACAAAGTAAAAGTGACTGCCGGAAGGCAAACCTTTAAATAGCTTGCTATCCTCTCGGGGAAAAACTTGGTTCCAACCCATATGAGGAACTTTATATGGACGGGGCAGATCAAACTTTATGACCTTGCCTTTAATTATACCCAGACCCGGATGAATACCGTGTTCCTCCCCTTCAGTGAAAAGCAGCTGTAAACCTAAGCATATCCCCAAAAATGGAGTGCCTGCGGCTATTACTTGTTTAACCGTATTATCCAGAGCAAATCGGCTCAGGTTGTTCATAGCGTCAGCAAATGCTCCTACTCCTGGGAGCACCACTCGATCGGCTTGTAAAATTTGCTCCGGGCTGCTGCTAATGACTGCTTCATGGCCCAGTTTAATAAAGGCATTCCGGACACTGGCCAGGTTGCCTACTCCATAATCTATTATAGCTATCAAAATGTAATCCTCCCGGCCTTCATCCTTCTATAGCCTGTTTTATCACAGCTTGCCTTTGGAAGACCAAATGCCTTCCATACGGGGTTCGATTTCCACCGCTTCTTTCAATGCCCGGGCAAATCCTTTAAAAATGGATTCCAGTATATGATGGGCATTGTTGCCTCTAATCACATCAATGTGTATTCCCATCCGGGCACCGTTGGCTACTGCCTTAAAAAATTCCCGAGCGTTTTCGGTGGCAAAATTACCGATAGACTCTCGGTCCAATTCCACATTATATACCAATATCGAGCGACCTGAGAGATCAATTACTACCCGGCTCAGGGCCTCATCCATAGGTATGGTTGCGGCCCCGTATCTGCGAATACCCCTTTTTTCACCCAGGGCTTGGTCCAGAGCCTGGCCCAAACATATCCCTATATCCTCCACTGTATGATGATCATCCACTTCAATATCTCCCCGGGCGGTAACCTTAAGATCGCAAAGACTGTGCAAGGAGAGCAGGGTAAGCATATGACTTAAAAAAGGTATTTCAGTATCAATCTGATGACTGCCAGTTCCATCCAAATTCAACTGCAGCAAAACCTCAGTTTCACTGGTTTTCCTCTGTACTTCAGTCTTTCTAAGCTTCTCCATCATTCATCCTCCTTTCTCAGTCGAAGGGAATTAGCATGGGCCCCCAGTCCCTCCACTGTAGCAAGTTTGATAATCTGGTCGGCGTCCTCCTTCATACCCTGCCTCGAGTAATAAATCAGGCTGGAAGCCTTGGTAAAGGTATCAACACTAACCGGGGAGTAGAACCTGGCTGTGCCGCCGGTGGGCAGTATATGATTGGGTCCGGCAAAATAATCCCCTACTGGTTCCGGGCTATAGTTACCCATGAAAATAGCACCGGCGTTCTTAATCAGGCTCAGCAGTTCAAAAGGATTTTCTACCATAAGTTCTAAATGTTCTGCTGCAATCAGGTTAGCCACTTCGCAAGCCTCTTTCATGTTCTCAGCCAATATCAAGGCTCCGTATCGCTGCAGAGATTGACTTATAATATCCTGGCGGGAAAGGGTCTGAACCTGTCGGCTTAATTCTTCTTCCACCCGATCCAAAAAGTATGAATTGGTGCTGATCAGTATGCTGCGGGCCAATACATCATGTTCGGCCTGGGACATCATGTCCGCCGCTGCATATGTGGGGCTGGCCTTATCATCGGCTACTATCAGTATTTCACTGGGCCCGGCCAGCATATCTATATTAACATCTCCATAAACCATTTTCTTGGCCAGGGTTACGTATATATTGCCGGGGCCACTAATTAAATCCACTTTTTTGATGGTCTCAGTTCCCCAGGCTAGGGCAAATATGGCCTGAGCTCCACCCATCTTATATACTTCCTGCAGGCCCAGCTCGTTGGCTGCCACCAGAGTATAGGGGTTCATCTTTCCATCCTGCCCCGGTGGGCTTACCATTGCTATTTCCTGAACTCCGGCTACCTGAGCCGGGATGGCATTCATAAGCACTGAAGATGGATAAGCGGCAGTGCCTCCGGGCACATATATGCCCACTCTTTCCAAGGGACGGAATACCTGGCCCAATATACAGCCTCGCTCATCAGGTTCCATCCAGGAATTTCTCAACTGCCGGGCATGAAAAAGCTCAATGTTGTCAATAGCAGCCCGCAAGGCAAATATATATTCATCGTCAACTGCATTATAGGCGGCTTCGAATTCTTCCTCACTTACTCTAAAATTATCTTCATCAATCAAGGCCCCATCAAATTTCCGGTTGAATTCAAATATGGCCTGATTGCCCCGCTCCCGCACTGCTCGAGCAATCTCCTGCACTCGGCCTTCATACTGTTTCATATCGTCATAGTTGGCCTGTAAAAAAGTCATCAAATCTGGGCTGGATGCCTTAATCCTGGGCAATTTCATATCCTGTCCCCACCCTTCACTATTATTTGTATGTTTTCTATCAAGGGCTGAATGCTCTCATGCTTGATTCTATAACTAACCCGGTTACAAATAAGCCTAGTGGTAGAATCCATTATCTTTACTAGCTCCACCAAATTGTTTTCTTTAAGGGTACGCCCAGTAGAAACCAAATCCACGATCATATCGGCCAAACCCATCAAAGGCGCCAATTCCACATTTCCATGCAGTTTAATCACATCTACCTGCAAGCCCTGCTCCCGGAAAAACTTTTCCGCTATCAGAGGAAATTTGCTGGCCACTCGCCGGTAATTGAGTTCCCTTAAATCCCGGTCTTTCATACTATCCGGTACCGCCACCACAAAGCGGCAGTAGCCATATTTAAGATCAACCATTTCAAAAACATCTTTAGCCTGTTCTACAATAACATCTTTGCCTACTATCCCCAGGTCGGCCGCTCCTTGCTCTACATAGGTGGGAACATCCGTGGGACGACACATCAGGTATTTAATGCCCTCTTCTTCATAGCTGAAGACCATATTGCGGCTGTCCTCAGTCAAGCCGCCGACTGGTAGTCCCGCCTGCTTCAGCATTTCTACGGTTGGCTTAAGCAGCGTACCTTTTGACAGGGCAATAGTTAAAAAATCCTGCTTCATATTATCATCCCCTTTAATCCAAATAAACCAGGGTCCAGTTATCTTTCCCCTCTATCTTCTTCTCCAGCTCAGCCCGGCTATGTTCTTCCAGGTCCATTTCCACAGCATATCCCTGTTCCCGCAGCTTTTGAGCCTGGCCAATCATGGCTGGATAACTACCACCGCCCACCAGGTAATGATTTCTTTCCTCATCCCGACATTTCAAGACCAGGGCCAGCCTGTCCATATGCAGGGCAAAACCGGTAGCAGGACAGCTAAGTCCGAATTGTCCCAGTAAATTATCGTATCTTCCGCCTCCTAACAAGCCATAGCCCAAATCGGGGGAATAGCCCTCGAAGACCAATCCGGTATAATAGTCCAGGTTCCTCAATACCCCCATATCCACCACAATATGTTCAGTGGTTCCATATAGCTTAAGGGCATCATAAATCTTGATCAATTCTCCTACCGCTGCCGAGGCCTTGCGATTTTTTTCTACATAGGGTATACGCTGGATAACATCCAAACCACCATGCAAGACCGGCAAGGCAGCTATGGTGTCTTTTAGCTCATCATCAATATCCAAGCCTTCCAGCAAGCGATATAGTTCCACCAAATCCTTTTCCTCCACCAATTGGCGTACCAGCCTCCGGTCTTCCATGTTTAGGCCGCTGTCATCCAAAAGACTATTGAATATAGGCAGTTGATTGATACTGATTTTAAAGTTTTCCAGACCCATGGTTTCCAGCAGCTTTACCGCTATATTTATTACTTCAGCATCAGCCCATATTCCTGCTGCTCCCAACAGTTCCACTCCAGTCTGCCTGAATTCTCGATACTGGGCCAGCTGAGGTTGTACATGGCGAAAAACATTAGCGGTATAAAACAGGCGTCGGGGAAAATCAGAGTCATGCAGATGGATGGACGCCATGCGGGCAATGGATCCGGTAACTTCCGGCCGCAATGACAGGATGCCTCCTTCCCGATCCATAAAGAGAAAAAGATCCTCCCGCCTACTCCCGCGCCCGGCTTCAATCACTTCCAAGAATTCAAAAGTAGGAGTCATTACCTCTTCATATGCATAACTGGAAAAAAGCCGGGCCGCCTTTTTCTCCATACTTCTAAGTACCTTCACTTCATCTGGTAGTAAATCCCGCAATCCCTTTGGAATTTGCCTATTTCTCATTATTATCGGCTCCTTGTAGTAGTATATTATGAGGACATTACCGCTAGCTGGCATGGGCTCATGCCGGGACTTCATAGCATCCCAGACCGACGGGCGCCTATAATCAGATTCCCACGCTGAAGGTGGGGCTCAGTTCCTTTATCTTAAGACTTCCACCCTCTTGACCACTATCCATTACGCAGCTGGCGGCTTCCCTTCTTATAATAAGCGATTATTGTTTACCAATAGTGCAAATTCACAACCCAGGTACTGAGCCGCCCGCCTGCACATCAGCATCTTGGTCAGGAATATTTCGAAATATTCCATTACCGAACATACTTCGGTATCTATTTCAATTTCCAGGGATATCAACTTATTTTCCACATCTATACTAAGGCTGGTATCGCTTACTGCATAGTTTACTCGATCTCTAGGGGTAAAGGAAGAGATCTCCTGTTTTCTAACCCTGGATCGGTGTACATCCGATTTATCCGCTAATATCAAGGCAGCTCCAATAACGTTGATACTGTTTCCTCCAGCGTGCTCCTCATGATTGCCAATAGCCCCCATAACGGCTGCCACTTCTTCCGGCTCCATTCCCATCTCCATAAGAGTATCGAAGGCTAGCAAAGCTCCCGACATACCGTGCCCATAGCGATTAACCAGATTGCCTATATCATGCAGATATCCGGCTATAGCTCCCAGCTCCGCTTCCCGCAAAGAATATCCCAGTTGCTGCAGTATCTGATAACACAAGTTAGAAACATATTCGGCATGACTAAGATTATGTTCAATAGCCCCTATTGTACCTATATACTCATTGCCCAATCTCATATAGGCCTGCACCATTTCATTGGTCTTGACTTGTTCCAGTGTAAGCATAAAATTCTCCTACTCTCTTAAAGTTTTAAGCAGACGGGCGGCCTCCCGCTGAGCCATACTGTCAGATGGAACCGATTCCAAGAGCTGCCGGGCTTTCTCCTTTTCTCCAGCCTCCATCAATTCCCCGGCTTCTTCCACCTTCAGGGCTGCATCTTTTTCCTTTTCTACCAGGGTATATTTTTTATTTAGCGTTTCAGGGCTAACATATGGTTCCATTTCGCTGAACTTTTCCTGGGCTTCATCAAATTTACCCTCGGTCAAAAGAACTGTGGCATCAATTTCAATCTCATGAAGAGTAATGCGCTGGGGCAAACCGGTCAACATATACAGGTAAAACCCCACCACCATAAGCACCAAGAACAGGGTGGCAAACCAGCCCAGAGAGTACTTGCTGCTTTTTTTCATAAAAGCTAGTGCAAAGACAAAGGGTATTCCAAGCATAAATGTAACTTTCAAAAACTCCCGGGTGGGAAGGTGAAAAAGCATTAATACCAGTACTATTAATCCTCCTACCCTTATAAACGGAGCTAATCTGGGATTCATTTCTTGCCTCCCTAAACCAGTGCCTTCTTGCCAATATCACGCCGGTAATGCATATCATCAAAACTTATCTTCTGTACTTCCTGGTATACTCTATCTATTAGACTTTTCATATCTTCTCCCCGACGGACCACGGCCAGCACCCTTCCTCCATTGGTATAGAAGCTTTGGTTTTTTTTGCTGGTACCGGCATGGAAGATCAAGGTATCCGGATCCAGGCTGTCCAGGCCCTTTATTTCTTTACCCTTCTGATAAGCTCCTGGATAGCCTCCTGATGCCAAGACCACGCAGATACAGGTACCGGTTTCCAGTTCCACCTCTTGCTCATCCAGCTTGCCTTTAGCGGCTGCTTCCAGCAATGGTAAAATATCGCTTTTTATCATAGGCATCAAGACCTGAGTTTCCGGATCACCGAATCGGGCATTAAACTCCAGTACCTTAGGGCCTGTTTCGGTAATCATAAGACCTGCATAAAGCACTCCCTGGTAGGGGATTCCTTCAGTAGCCATAGCCTTTATTACCGGTGCTATTACCTGGTCCACCACCTGTTGATGCAACTCCCTAGTATAAATGGGAGGGCGACAGTAGGCCCCCATCCCGCCAGTATTAGGGCCTTTATCACTATCAAATACCTGTTTGTGATCCTGAGCCGATAACAAGGATACATAATTGCTGCCATCGCTAATGGCAAAAAAACTCACTTCCTGTCCGAAAAGGCATTCTTCAATTACCACCTGGTCTCCGGCCATACCAAATTCCTTGTCTTTCATAATGGCATCCAAAGCCTGGCTGGCCTCTTGATAGTCAGCTGCCACCACTACCCCTTTGCCAGCGGCAAGGCCGTCAGCTTTAACCACAATGGACTTACCAGAATCAGTATAGGTCTTAATGTGCTCCCGGGCCGGCTCTATATCATGAAAAACCTCGTATTCAGCCGTGGGAATGCTATATTTTTTTAAGAGGTTTTTGGTAAACACTTTGCTGCCTTCCAACCTAGCCGCAGCTGCAGTAGGTCCAAAGATAGTAAGTCCATGTTCCCCAAAAAGGTCTACAATTCCTTCCATCAGAGGAGCCTCCGGTCCCACCACGGTAAGATCAATCTTTTCCTGTAAGGCAAAACTTAACAGTCCTTCCATGTCAACAGCATCGATAGGGATACACTCACATAATTCCTCCATGCCTGGGTTGCCTGGGGCCGCATAGAGCTTTTCCAGCACCGGGCTTTGAGCAATTTTCCAGGCCAGGGCATGTTCCCGACCTCCTTGGCCAATAAGCAGTACTCTCTTACCCAATTTAAAACCTCCCTGTCCTTCACTCCGCCGCTTTATTCTAGTGTTTAAAATGCCTTAAACCGGTAAATACCATGGCAATTCCATGCCGGTTACATTCATCTATGCTCTCCTGGTCCCGAATGGAACCTCCGGGTTGAATTATGGCCTTAATACCATAGCGTGCGGCCAATTCTACTGTATCTTTAAAAGGGAAAAAGGCATCTGAGGCCATAACCGCTCCCTGACATTTTTCTTTGCCCTGCTCCATGGCTATGGCAGCTGAACCTACCCGATTCATCTGACCTGCTCCAACTCCCAGTGTTATTTGGTCTTTCGCCACCACGATAGCATTGGACTTAACATGTTTAACTACTTTCCAGGCAAAGAGCAAGTCCTTGATCTGCTCTGGACTGGGAGCTGTATCAGTTGCTACCTTAAGATCTTCCGCCCCGATGCTGTCCAGATCCGGATCCTGCAACACAAATCCGCCCTCTACGGTTTTTAACTGCATATCCTGCTGATCCTTAATAGGCAGCTGCAAAACCCGCAGGTTTTTCTTGGCCTGAAAAACTGCTAAGGCAGTATCATCATAGCCCGGGGCAATAATGGCTTCCATAAATGGTCCAGCCGCTTTTTCCGCCGTTTTTGGGTCTACTGGTCGATTGAAAGCTATAATTCCTCCATAGGCTGATTTGGGATCGGCAGCAAAAGCCAGATCATAAGCCTGGTCCAGTTCTGGAGCTACGGCCGTGCCACAGGGATTGGTATGTTTAATAATTACACAGGCTGGATCGGAAAACTCCTTGACCAGAGCCCATGCCGCCTGTACATCAATAATGTTGTTATAGGATAATTCTTTTCCATTCAGCTGCTGGGCATCCGGCAAGCCTAGGCCCGGAGTCATATTGCGATAAAAGCAGGCTTTCTGGTGGGGGTTTTCTCCATAGCGCAGCTCGTAAACCTTCTCTCCCGCCAGCACATAATTATCATTGAAAATGCTGCCGGTAACTTGAGACAGATAAGCTGTTATCATAGCATCGTAAGCGGCGGTATGACTGAAAGCCTCTAAAGCCAGCTTTAAACGCTGATCCTGAGCTAACTCTCCCTGTTCCTGTAAGGCAGTTAATACTGACCCATAAAGTTCAGGTTTAACCACTACAACAACGTCCTGATAATTCTTGGCCGCCGACCTGATCATGGTAGGACCGCCAATATCGATATTCTCAATGGCTTCTTCCAGACTAACCCCTTCCTTTCTTACCGTTTCCCGGAAGGGATACAAATTTACACAGACTAGATCTATTGTGTCTATATCATTATCCTGCAGCTGCTGCAGATGATTATCAGTGCGGCGGGCTAATATTCCACCATGTACTTTGGGATGAAGAGTCTTGACCCGGCCATCCAAAATCTCCGGAAAGCCAGTCAGGTCAGATACTTTAAGAACTTTTACTCCCGCCTCCAACAGAGTCTGGTAGGTACCCCCAGTGGAGACTATCTCGAAGCCCAATTGCTCCAGGGCCCGGGCAAAATCTACAATTCCTTCTTTATTGGAAACACTAAGCAGAGCTCGCTTCATTTTTCTTTTCCCCCTTAATAATTATCTGGTCTATAGTCCTGAAACACCGTTTTATAAATAATACGGCACCCTTTGCTTCAATTGTCCTTTATTACTACCCTTCTGCCATCAATCCACACTCGCCCTTCAGCTATTAACTGCAGAGCCTGCCAATATATCTGATGTTCTTCCTTTAATATGCGTTGGGAAAGAGCTTCCTCGTCATCACTATCCAAAACCGCTACCGCCTTTTGCAGTATAATTGGTCCGCTGTCCATTCCTTCATCTACCAAATGAACGGTACAGCCACTGATCTTAACTCCATAATCCAAAGCTTGTTGCTGGGCATGCAAACCTGGAAAGGAGGGCAGGAGGGCTGGATGGATATTTAATACCCGATGTTCATAAGCCTGCAGAAAAACCTTTCCCACCAGGCGCATATATCCGGCCAAAACTACCAGATCTACCTGCCTGGCCTCTAATTCCCGCACCAAACACTCTTCATAGGCATCGCGGCCAGAATAATCCCGGGGACTAATGGGCAAGGTTTCAATACCTCTACCGGCTGCTTTGGCTAGGGCCGGAGCCTGAGACTGATCACTGATCAATACTACTATCCGGGCATTGAGATCTTTTCTCTCAATAGCCTGGCCAATAGCATCAAAATTACTACCCCGCCCCGATGCCAATACCGCTAGCTTAAGCTGCCGGGCAGTCATAAGCTGCTTCATTTAATTACCACCCCTGTTTCCCGGGCACTAATACTCCCTATAATTATCGGCTTTTCACCTTTATCCTGCAAGTGATTTAAAGCCCCCGAGCATTTTTCCGGAGCTACCACCAGCACGAAACCAATACCCATATTAAAAGTCCGATACATTTCGGCCGAGGGTATCCCACCCAGGTCTTGCAAGAGATGAAAAACCGGTGGAACCGGAATTTTATCCCCATCTATCAAGGCCCCTAGCCCAGAGGGAAGCACACGCTGCAAATTTTCTACTATCCCCCCCCCGGTAATATGAGCCATCCCTTTTACCTCCACCTGCTGCAGCAAGCTCAGTATAGTCTTAACATAAATGCGAGTAGGAGTTAAAAGCTCCTGACCCAGGGTTTTACCTAAACCTGGAAGCTCATCATCCAGACCCAGGCCGGCTTTTTCCATTACCTTGCGCACCAGAGAATAGCCATTGGAGTGAAGTCCTGACGAGGGCAGAGCAATGAGAATATCATGATCCTCAATCTTGCTGCCATCTATTATCTGGGAACGTTCCACTACTCCAACCGCAAAACCAGCCAGGTCGTACTCATCCTCGGCATACAGACCCGGCATCTCCGCTGTCTCCCCGCCAATCAAGGCACATCCAGCCTGCATGCATCCCTGGCTGACTCCTTTAACCATAGATTCTATACGCTCCGGTTTCAATTTACCTACTGCAATATAATCCAAAAAGAACAAGGGTTCAGCTCCATGCACCAAGATATCATTCACACACATGGCCACCAGATCGATTCCTACCGTATCGCTAACCCCTGTCATCTGGGCTATTTTCAACTTGGTTCCTACTCCATCAGTGCCGGAAACCAAAACAGGCTCCTTATACTTGCTCGTATCCAGGGCGAAAAGCCCTCCAAAAGAACCAATTTCGGTCATGACTTCGGGCCTGCGAGTCATGCCTACCCATTTTTTGATCATATCTACTGACTCACTGGCAGCATCTATATCAACTCCGGCCTCCTTGTAACTAAGTCCCGTTTTATTCATATTAAACCTCCCGACCTTATTATACCTGCCTGTCTCAGACTTGCTGTTTGTACAATAGGTTATCCCCTTGGCCTCTAGCTTTCCGTTCCCACCGGGTAAAGGCCACTGAAGCAGGCGTCACAGTATTTTTCCGAGTTGCCTCCCAGAGCCTGGAACATGCCTTCCCGGCTCAGGTAATACAGGCTGTCGGCCCCAATAAACTGCCTTATTTCCTCTACCTCCATCTTGCTTGCTATCAATTCTTCCCGACGTGAGGTATCGATGCCGTAATAACAGGGGTAACTGGTAGGAGGTGAGGAGACTGCCATGTGCACCTCTTTAGCTCCCGCCTCCCTGAGCATCTGTACTATCTGTTTGCTGGTAGTCCCTCTTACTATAGAATCATCTACCATTACCAGCCGCTTGCCGGCCACGATTTTATTTACCGCATTTAGTTTCAGCCGAACACTCAATTCCCTCATTTTCTGGGTAGGCTGGATAAAGGTTCTGCCCACATAGCGGTTTTTCATCAAGCCATCCTGAAAGGGCAATCCAGCTTCCTCAGCATAACCCAAGGCCGCTGCAGTACCTGAATCCGGAACCGGTATAACCAAATCCACATCGATATCACTCTCCCGAGCCAACTGTTTACCCAGTTCCCGCCGAGCCTGATAAACATTTATCCCATCCAGGGTACTATCGGGCCGGGCAAAATAAATGTATTCAAAAACACAGTGAGCACAGCGGGGAGATTTAACTACCTGGCTGGATCTCAAACCCTCCTGGTCGATGATGACAATCTCTCCCGGCTTAATATCGCGGATAAACTTGGCCCCGATAGTATCCAAGGCTGCTGTTTCCGAAGCCAGTACATAGTTACCCTCATAATCCCCCAAACACAGAGGGCGAATCCCCATTTGATCCCTAATACCTATCATTTTGTCTTCAGTAATAATAATGAGGGCAAAAGCCCCTTTAAGATCAATCAAGCACTTGTTAAGCCCATCCTCCAGGGTATCCTGGGAATACCGGGCTAACAGATTGGCCACCAATTCGGTATCGGTAGTAGTCTGGAATACGGAACCATAAGTAGCCAGCTGTTTTCTCAAGTCCGCTGTGTTAGTAAGATTACCATTATGAGCCAAACCCAGCATTCCCTGCAGGTAATGAAATACCATGGGCTGGGCGTTCACAATGCCGCTTTCTCCTGTAGTGGAGTAGCGAACATGGGCTATAGCAATATTACCCTTCAGATTTTTAATGGTTTCAGGTTTGATAACCTCCGTAACCAAGCCCATACCCTTGTGCAGGCTAATTTTATGACCATCGGAAACTGCAATTCCGGCACTCTCCTGGCCCCTATGCTGCAAGGCATATAGACCATAAAAAGCAGCTCGGGCGGCATCGTTTTCTTGTTCTGGCTCTTTCAGAAATACTCCAAATACCCCGCACTCATCTTTAAATTTATCTTTTACTTCATGTGGCATTCTATGGCCTCCCCCCAAATCCTGGCCGCATCCTGTACCGCCAGGTTTACAAATTCAATGCCATCTTCTTCCCAAATCATTCGATCTGAGCCAACCCGGCCCAGTTCAAGGAATTCGATTTCATATTGAGTAGCTAAACTGCTCAAAGATGCTAAATCTTTTTCATCCAGGCTCACTACCACCCGCCCTGAAGCTTCAGAAAAGAGTATTCTATCCTTCCTCCGTACACCCCAATCCCATTGCACTCTAAATCCTATCATCCCTTTAATAGCGGATTCGGCCAGGGCTATAGCCAGTCCCCCCTCGGAAATATCATGACAGGATTTTAACAGGCGGGCTTCGATAAGGCTTATCAGCATCTCAATGAGACGGCTTTCCTGTTCCAGGTCCACCTCCGGCACCTTCCCCTTTTCTAGACCGTAACATACTTGAAGATATTCAGATCCACCCAGTTCCTCCCGGATTGGGCCTAACAAAACCAGCATATCTCCTTCATCATGTAAAGCCATGCCGCAACGATGCTCTATATCCTTTAATAATCCTACCATACCCACCACTGGAGTGGGGAATATGGCTCCGGCCGCCGTTTCATTATAAAGGCTGACATTCCCGCTTACTACCGGGGCGCCTAGTTTTTGGGCCGCTTTTGCCATCCCCCGAATAGCCTCTTGCATCTGCCAATATATATGAGGATTCTCGGGACTACCGAAATTAAGGCAGTTGGTAAGGGCTAAAGGTTTGGCTCCTACACAGGCCAAATTGCGGGCTGCTTCGCACACCGCCATCATCCCACCCTGATAGGGGTCCAGGTAGACCATGCGCCCGTTGCAATCAGTAGTCACGGCCACTCCCTTTTGCTGCCCCTTTATTCTTAATACTGCAGCATCAGCCTCCCCGGGCACCAATACTGAATTAATCATTACCTGGTGATCATACTGGGAATATACCCAGCGTTTGCTGGCAATATTGGGCGAAGCAAGCAGGCTAGCCAGAGCTTCGCCGGCATCATATTCAGGCAGTTCATCCAGATCAAAATCGCGGCATTCCTTATAATATGAAGGCTCAAGACCCTCTCTTGCGTATACCGGACAGCCTTCGGTCAAGGCTGCTACCGGCACCTCTCCTGCCAGCACTTCTCCTTCATAGACCTTAAACCAGCCATCTCCGGTAACCTCACCGATAACTGTGGCATCCAGTCCCCACTTCTCAAAGATTTCCGCAATGCGTCCTTCCTTTCCTTCTCGAGGTACAATCAGCATCCTCTCCTGGGATTCGGACAGCATTACCTCATAGGGGATCATTCCCTGTTCCCTTCTGGGCACCCGGGATACGTCAACTTTTACTCCTCGTTCCTTTTTGCTGGCGGCTTCGGCAATGGAACTGGTCAATCCTGCGGCTCCCAGGTCCTGCATACCCGCTACCAGGTCCTCTTTTATTAATTCCAGACAGGCTTCTATTAGCAGTTTCTCCATAAAGGGATCCCCTACCTGCACTGAAGGCCTCTTCTGAGCTGAGGCTTCACTCAATTCCTCCGAGGCAAATGTAGCCCCATGAATACCATCTCGACCGGTTTTGGCTCCTACCAGCATAAGGGGGCTGCCTATCTCACTGGCGGTAGCATAGGCTATTTCGTTGGTATTGACCAGCCCGACACACATGGCATTGACCAAAGGATTACCTTGGTAAGCCTGGTTAAAATAGACTTCGCCTCCTACCGTAGGTATGCCTAAACAGTTGCCATAATCACCGATACCAGCCACTACTCCGGCCAGAAGCTGTTTTACCCTTTCATCATCCAAACTGCCAAAGCGCAGGGAGTTAAGAGAAGCTATGGGTCTGGCCCCCATAGTGAAAATATCCCGTACAATCCCCCCTACCCCGGTGGCTGCACCTTGGTATGGCTCGATGGCAGAAGGATGATTATGACTTTCGATTTTAAACACTAAGGCCTGGCCATGGCCGATATCAACTACCCCGGCATTTTCACCCGGACCTTGTATGACCTGAGGGCCTTCGGTGGGAAATTTCTTTAGCAAAGGACGAGAGTTTTTGTATCCGCAATGCTCTGACCACATTACTGAAAACATACCCAATTCCAAATAATTAGGCTGGCGGCCCAATATTCCTACGATTTGCTCATATTCTTCTTCCAGCAAGCCCATCTCTTGATAAGTCATTTCCTTCATTATTCGCCCACCCCCTCAAGCCAATTGATCATAGAAGCAAATATATTGAACCCATCACGGCCACCCAGAATCTCCTCCGAGCACCTTTCCGGATGGGGCATCATTCCCAGCACATTACCCTTCTCATTCATAATTCCGGCTATGTTGGCCAGAGAACCATTGGGATTATACTCCATAGTGTCCTCCCCCTCAGCACTGCAATAGGAAAAGAGGATCTGGCCTTTATCTTTCATTTTCTGCAAAGTCCGGGGATCACAATAATAATTGCCTTCCCCATGAGCTACCGGAATCTTCAGTACCTGCCCGCTCTTAAATTTGTTGGTAAACGGAGTATCATTGCGCTGTGTTTTTAGAAATACCGGTTGACAGATAAACTTTAGGCTGCTGTTTCTCAGCATGGCTCCCGGCAGCAAACCGGCTTCCAGCAATATCTGAAAACCATTGCAGATGCCTATCACCAGGCCTCCTGCTTGGGCAAAATCCATTACTGCCGACATAAGGGGGGAAAAGCGGGCAATGGCCCCGGTACGCAAGTAATCCCCATAAGAAAACCCTCCCGGCAGAATCAGGGCATCGAAAGCGGCTACCGAGTTTTCCTTATGCCATATATACTCTACCGGCTTTTTCATAACTTCCTTTATCACATGATAACAATCCCTATCACAGTTGGAACCGGGAAATATTACTACCCCAAATTTCATGACTAGTATACCTCCACTATTTCCACCCGATAGTCTTCTATAACTGGGTTGGCCAGCAGTTTATCGCTCATTTCTTCCAATTCCTTTAAGGCTGCTGCCTGATCCTTTCCCTCCAGCCACACTTCTATGAATTTGCCGATGCGTACCTGATTAACCTGTCCATAGTCCAGAACCTTGAGGGACTTTTTAACTGCCTCTCCCTGAGGATCCAGCACTCCATCTTTAAGGGTTACATAAATATTAGCTTTTAGCACCTTTTTGCCTCCTCTATCTTATTAACTTAGCCTTGGCAGTAACAGCAGGAGCTTTAGGAGAAACCTTATCCCAGTACCTCTTCAATTCTTCTTACTACTTCCTGATAAGCTTCAGCTTCTCCGCCCAAATCCCGGCGGAAACGGTCTTTGTCCATCTTCTCCCGGCTGACTTGGTCCCACAAGCGGCAGCTATCTGGAGAAATCTCATCTCCCAGTACTATCTTGTTATCATAAATACCAAACTCCAGCTTAAAATCCACCAATATCAGGCCGATGCTATCAAATAATTTCCTTAATATCTGATTAATCCTTAAACTCAGGCTTTGCACTTCTTTCAGCTGTTCCCAGGTAGCCCATCCCATGGCCTGAGCATGGTATTCATTTATCATGGGATCGTGCAGATCATCATTTTTGTAATAAAGCTCTATAATTGGGATCTGCAGTTCCCTTCCCTCTTCCATCCCTAAGCGCTGGGCAAGACTGCCGGCTGCCACATTTCTCAGCACCACCTCTACCGGCAGCATCTGCAAGCGTTTCACCAATACATTGCGCTCATCCAGCTGCTCCAGCAGATGGGTCTCGATCCCCTTTTCTTCCAACATTTTAAATAAGAGGCAGGATATCCGATTGTTGACTATCCCCTTATTTTCAATAATGCCTTTTTTGGTCCCGTCAAATGCAGTGGCCTCATCTTTGTAAGTCATAATATAATAGCGTTCATCATCTACCGCAAATATCTGCTTGGCTTTGCCCTCGTAAAGCTTCTCCCTTTTTTCCATTACCTTTTCCTCCCATACTATTCCAATCCACAGCGCCTAAAAATATAGTCCACGCCATTCAGGTATATTTGCAGATCGAATATAATCTCGATTTCACCAGGGCTTATATAGTTCATAATTTCCGTATCCTGCAAAGCCAGATCTTTATAATCCAATTTTTCCTGCCAGCTCTGCATGGCATGACCTTGCACCAACCGATAGGCATCTTCCCGAAGCATGCCTTTATCAACCAGACTAAGCATCAGCTCCTGGGAGAAAATGAGTCCCCGGGTGCGTTGAATATTTTCCATCATGTTGTCTTCATATATGACCAAATCAGCCACAATAGCGCAGAATTTTTCCAGTACATAATCCAGCAAAATACAGCTGTCGGGAATGATAACCCTCTCCACCGAGGAATGAGTTAAGTCCCGTTCATGCCATAGGGCCACATTCTCCAAAGCAGCTACCGCATGCCCTCTTATAACCCGGGACAATCCGGCTACCCTTTCACTCATCATGGGGTTCCTCTTGTGGGGCATAGCGGAGGAGCCTTTCTGACCCTTCTGAAAGGGTTCTTCCACTTCCAGAATTTCTGTGCGCTGTAAGTTCCTGATCTCAGTGGCCATTTTCTCCAGGGAACTGGCGATAATGGCTAAAGTAGTCATAAACTGGGCGTGGCGATCTCTCTGAATGATCTGGGTGGAAACCGGGCAGGGCTTCAATTCTAGTTTTTCACACACGTATTCTTCCACCCGGGGATCTATATGGGCAAAGTTGCCTACCGCTCCAGAGATAGCGCCGTAAGCTATCATTTCCCGGGCTTGCTCCAGGCGCTGTATATTGCGTTCTATTTCGCTGTGCCAGAGAGCCATTTTTAATCCGAAGGTGGTGGGTTCGCCATGAATGCCATGAGTCCTGCCAATATTCAGGGTATATTTATAAGTTTTGGCCTTATCCCTCACCAATTCTTTCAAGACCTGTAATTTTTCCATTATTAAATTGGACGCTTGTCTCATTTGCAGGGCCAATCCGCTATCTAAAATATCTGATGAAGTCATCCCTAAGTGTATGTATTTGGATTCATCCCCAACATATTCAGCAACATTGGTCAAAAAAGCGATCACATCATGATGAACCTTGGCTTCAATTGCCTTAACCCTTTCTATATCAAAATCAGCCTTTTCTCTTATTACCTCCACCGCTGCCGGGGGAATGCGTCCGATTAAAGCCTGTCCTTCACAGGCGGCGATTTCGATCTTTAACCAGTTCTGAAGTTTGTTTTCTTCCGACCATATAGCTCCCATACGAGGCAGCGTATATCTTGCTATCATTTGCCATCCTCCTGATGCTTTTGATTCTGTCTTCCAGGCAGCGATTCACTTCCCGGTAAGGGTTCAACTCCCCAATGTTATGATTTTTTTTCTTCCAGGTAGCTTTGTACTCCAATATCTTTTAGTTTTTGGTCTTTTTGCAGCACGCCCTGAGCCATTTCCTGCCGATACTCAAGCAGAGCAGATTGGAGTTTTTCATCACCCAGGGCCAGAATCTGCACCGCCAATAGAGCAGCGTTGGCACTTCCATTAATGGCTACCGTAGCCACGGGAATGCCTTTAGGCATCTGCACTATGGAATACAGTGAATCAATCCCTGATAATGTACTGCTCTTTATAGGTACTCCCACTACCGGCAGAAGAGTATAGGCTGCTATTACCCCAGGCAGGTGGGCTGCTCCCCCGGCCCCGGCAATGATCACCTTCATTCCTCTGCTGGCTGCATTTTGAGCATAGTCAGCTGTGGCCTGGGGCAAACGGTGAGCAGAACAAATGGTATATTCGTAGCTGAGTCCGAATCCTTCCAGCATCTCCCCGGCTTCTTTCATGACCTGCAGGTCAGAATCACTGCCCATTATTATTCCTATATCCGGCATCGATAACATTCCTCCTATTTTTTAGCAAAACCTCTACTTTTGCGGTTTCAAGGCTTCTTTTCTATTTGAACAAGCCATCATTGTCTATGCAAATAGAATGCCCAGGCGGGCAGTTTCGTAACCGAAACCTGTCCGCCTGGGCTTTTATCCCTATACGGTGTAGCGCCATTAAGCGCCTGTGTCACTCGGACCAGTCCACTATTATCATGCGGAACCCTAGACACACTTTCGCTTTATATATGTTATTTAATTACATCTTGATATTAACAAAGCACTTACCGGGTGTCAACCCGTGACATGAAACAGAAAGAACGTCAGACTGTTTCATGTCACTTGTTACGTTAAACCCTGTAAATCTTCTTTGAGTTGGCAGATGCTATGATAAAGTTCTATGGCTTCATTACGCAATTTTGGATCTGATAGCTGCACTAGATAATCGAAATCAGTCTCTTGCTCCAAGCTTTCCAGCCTGCTCACCACCCGGGCCGCCATCATCTTTATTAGTTCTTCCACCTTGTTCCTCCTTACCGGGTCCCATACCTGCAACTCAGGCAAAACCCTTTCCATATCTTATTGTATTCCGGGCTGTGCCTTTTATTCTGCTTAAATGAATTCTTACCCAGGCCTGTGAGGACTATACTCCATCACTTATTTAAGGTCACTAGAAAATCCAATTTCTTAATCATTTTGTCCCAAAAACTTTTACTAAGAAGCATATCAATTTTTCACTAAACAAACCTTAAGAAGGATATATGGTTATATATTCCAGTTTTATGATATAACATTGTATGGGCAAGATTTCGGAAAATACTAGATAAAAACAGTCTATTTGATTGATGTGCGCAAAGGGATTAAGTGGTACAATTTGTATTAAATGTCACTTGTTTTTTAGTAGGTCCAATCAGGAATTTATATCAAAGGAGGGAAGAAATTCGGCGCTCTGATGGAAAAAGGTAGAAACGTCACAAGCTGATGGAGGTGATTTGTGGCTTTGATAAGGGAAATTTAGGCGTTCCCGGTTAGCTATAAAGATGCACAAAAATCAATTAGAAAGGAATGAGAAGAATACAGTGAAAAATATGCTGAGAAAAGCACTGGCGGCACTCTTGACTCTGATCATTGTCATTTCCCTGTTTCCCGCTACCGCGAATGCCTACGTTGGTGCAATGACAAAAGACATCGGTGGCGTAACCTGCGGCCAGCAGGACGGCTACTACTATATAACCAATAATTACATCGGCTTTTACATTCGGCCAGATGGCAATCTAAGCACAGTGCCGTCCCAGAAGACACTGAGCGACGTTAAAAACATGGGGGCTACGGAAACCCATGTCTTTTATAAACAGACGGGCGTGGAAATATGGCATACAGATAGCTCTACAGCAATTAGCCCCAGCAGTCGCTCCGTCACCACCGATTCCACGGATCCAGCAAATCCCAAGCTAAAGCAGACTTTAGCCTTTTCCTTTTCCGGTTACCAAATGAGCATGACCATTACCTACCAACTGGTACAGCTCCACCAGGGAGCAAGCACTGGCACCACCGGTCGTATAGTCGAAAAAGATTCAGCCGACAACGGCAGGACCTGGGGCGTAATGGCCACCGCGTCTCTTGACAATAGCACAAATCCGGATACGCGTCTGCTCTGGATGAGCAGACACAACAGTTTCGGCCATGTGGGTCACAGCCTCCAAGGCAATATACGTCTGGATAGATATAACACCACTTACGACAATAATCATGAACCGACCACAACTCATTACTCAGGTCCGATTTCCTCAGGACTGGCCAGGGAGGAAGCCGAGAATATCAGCGAGGCTTTTACCGACTCCTTCACCTATGCCAATCAGTTCGTGGCCATAAACGGCTACATGAGGGCTATGGGCTATTCCTGGGACGAGACTGAATCAACCTGGGTGGGAACACTGATCTCTGGTATACGAGGGCACGAAGATAATTACGGCAGTGCGGTTAGCTATTTGCCTTCGACCTCCCAGTTAAACATGGAGCACCAGTTCTCAGGGGACAATATAGCCCAAGCCCTCTGGGGATTTCGCGATCTCTATGCTAGTGGGGAAAGCGAAAATATTCCAGCTGATCCAGTCAGTATTGCACGGGATGCCAACTGTATAGGCATAATCAATAATAATGGGACCATGTTGGCGCAAGCTGCCAAGAATGAGGCGGAGCTGAAGACCATTTACGGCAGCAAGCTAGTTGCGGTCTTTCGCGGCGCTTTCAAGCAGGAATCCGGCAACTTTATTTTTACCGATGGCGCAGCCCAGCTCTCACCCGCTGTGACCGCTACGTGGACGGTGGGCAGTGGCCAGCTTTCCGTGGCTGCAAACGGCCAAATAACGGCAAAAGGAGTGCACCTGTCCGCTCCCACCTTCAAATTTTATCAGCCTAGAAATAGCAGTGATACCAGCCTGAACTTCGGTTTCGGCGACGGTAAATTAGCAGTTAATATCACACCAGGAAACAATGCGGCAATATTGCACATAGACATTCCCGGGGCCACCTGCAGGGTTGAAAGCGTTACGGCGGATCTTTCCGGCGGCTTGATTTTCAGCGGCGAAATTAGTATCTCCACTCCAGCCATCGAAGCGATGAATGTTACCATGACCCGGCTCGGCATGGGCTGGAGTAACAAGGTGTTTTCCCTTACTGGCCTGGAGGCTTCAGGGGCGGTGGATATGAAGCAGTTGCTCGGACTGGATGTGGCAAAGGCCTCGGCAGAAATCAACAGCTTTCCCGGTGAAGAGCGTTACGCTTTCGAACTGGAGCTCAATGTATTTGAAATGTTCGAGGCTAAGGGCGAGTTGGAGCTTACCCGCATATTTAACGGTGCCCTGATTCCCAACACCCTTAAGCTAAGGGGAGCATCTGAGGTGGGCGTTCCCTTGGTGCCACCAGTGGTAGTCGCTGAATTCAACGGACTTGGGGGCGGCTTTGAGAATCTTGCCACAACCATCAACGGCGATTTCTTCGCCATCCCGCCGTTGCGCCTCACCGTCAGTGCCAAGGGAAGCGTCCTGGAGATAATCGAAGGCTGGTATACCATATTAGTAGGCGCGGGCTATTACCAGGCCTCGCTCACGGACGGAACGCTCCTGGAAATGGACATCATTGATGAATACAGCTGGTATACGGAGCTTTGCGGCGATATGCGCAGCTATGGAGGGACCTCCTACCAAGGCCTTAAGTTAGGCGGCGGCATGAAAATAGATTTAGTAATTCCAGATTCGACCATGCCATTCGTCAATGCGGGCGGCGAATTTAACGCCTCGGCTTTTGCCGGGCTTGACAATTACACTAATCCCACCAGGGCTTATCTGTTGCTAGGCGCCGACGGCAAAATTTACGGGTTGGTACAGATCCCCGCCAGTGCATGGTTCATCAATAGAGACCTAAAGCTGGCAGCAGCGGAGGTGGCTTTTGCACTGGGGGGGCAGACAACGGTAGGCGTGAACCATACCACCTTTGAAAACGCAGTGAAAGAAGCATTTGGCAATATCTCGGGCTACGGCGGCGTAGCATATACCGGCAATCTTATTGGATTTCCTTTCCGGATTTATTACATTTTCCAAAATAAGAATGTGGGTATGGAAGTCGGCGAATGGTTCGGAGAGTTGGAACCATTCAATCCAATCCCGTTCAGCCTAAACAAGCTGTCTCTCCTGGATGAGGATACGGGCGAACAGGTTGGCATTATGGTTATGAACGACAATCTTACCCTACTTGGTTCAAGCAGAAATGAGATTTCCCCTCTTTCCGTGGGAAGCAACTTTGCTGCCGACAATGGCGTAAGCATCACCCAGACCGACCAAAGCCAGCAAAGCTATCAGGTGGTCATCGGTGACACCGCTCCAAATACCAGTTATCTCGCCTTTTCTCTGACACCCGATGAGAACTGGGATGGAACTCCAGAGTCCTTTATGAGCAACCTGACCGTACAAAAGAGCGGGGAATCCTCAGCCCTTGAGTTTGTAGCTGCCGCCTTCAATAGCGACAACCAGATCAGCAACAATGATGCAGCAAACCTTATTGTTGGTGAAGATTGTCTTACCCTGATGCTTCCGAGCAAGGGCACTTGGGAACTTTCCTCCACAGCCGCAACCTTCGACATTTCCTGCTATTACGCACGCCCCTATGCCTCCCTTAGCGGCATGAGCCTGAGCGGCACCACCCTGACCGGCACTGCAGAAAACGCAAACAATGAAACGGATTATATCCTGCGCACCTATTTGGGTACAGAAAAGGGAGGGACCGACTACCTCCTCTGCCAAAGCAACTTGCCATCCAACGGTATCATTGATGAAACCCTTGCTCTGTCTGGCAGCTCAGCCCCTACTGGTTCATATTATGTTACAACGATCCTTCTGGAAGAGATCAATGACGACTTTGAT
>JAAYJK010000032.1 GCA_012522955.1 Syntrophomonadaceae bacterium | reverse complement strand
TTGGGAAAAAGGGGCCTCTATTTTGGCTGATGCCGCCCAACGTCTGGAAAGAGCCGGAGCCGATTTTATAGTTATCTGCACCAACACCATGCATAAGGTAGCCCCCCAGGTGCAATCAGCCGTCTCCCTCCCGCTCTTACATATTGCTGATGCTACTGCCCAGGAATTAAAAAAGAAAAGTATTTACAAAGTTGGCTTATTGGGAACAAAATATACCATGGAGCAGGATTTTTACAAAGCCAAGCTCCATGAAGCCGGCTTGGAGATCCTGGTGCCAGAAGAAGGCGACCGCAACAAAATAAATACCATTATCTACCACGAGTTATGTTCAGGGATAATAGATAACAACTCCAAGCAGTCAGTGCTGGCGATAATAGACAAACTGGCCGCACAAGGCGCCCAGGGAGTAATTCTGGGGTGTACAGAAATAGGTTTGTTAATTCAGCAAGAGGATTCTAATATCCCCTTATTTGACACAGCCTGTATACATGCCCAAAGAGCTGCTCTTTATGCTCTCGGCAGGTAAAATTCAACCTTTTTGCTCTATGACTACGACTAGAAAAACCCTGGAGTTCCCCTGACAAAGCATTGTAAAAATCTTTTAGCTTGATAAGGAAGGCGCACTCGTTATGGCAACCACCATCATCACTGACGTCCTGGCAATTATTACCCTATTCTTTACTATATGGTTAGCCCAACGAAACTTTGTTGTCAATCAGGATAAGAACAGAGTTTATGTTACTGCTGCTCTGATCACCGTTATAATACTGCTGCTGGAAATCGCCACGCTTCTTCTGGTTCAATATGCCAGTCCAAATCTAGTGATTCCCCACCGGTTAGCTAATGTCCTCGGGTTCGCTCTGTCCCCACTGGTGCCCTTTAGTATTTTGTCCTTTAACCTAGATCTGTCCGTAGGGTTTTGGCAGCGCTGTCTTTTAAGAATACCTTTGTATGTTAATGGTCTCATCTGCATTGCTAGTTATAAAACCGGTTGGATCTTCTATGTTGATGCTTATAATCAGTACTCCCGGGGAGACTTGTTCTTTCTTCCCACTTTTATTAGTATTTCTTACATCATATTACTGATACTCACCATAGCCCGAAACAACCTAGACTATGATACCGATGACAAGAAAATCATCATACCAATTTTCTTTATCCCTTTAATGGGCATAACTCTACAGATCCTCTTCCCCGATCTAATCTGCCTTTGGGCCAGCATTTCCGTGACTCTACTGCTGTACTATATCTTTATGCGGGAACTGCAGTTTAAGTATGACCCTCAAACCGGCGTAAGGACCCGAGCTGCTTTTGAAAGAATACTGAAAAGCTATTTAAAAAAGGGGATAAACGCAGCTGTAGTTATGTTCGATCTTAATGATTTAAAATTTACCAACGATAGATTTGGTCATGAAGCCGGTGACAAACAGATTATTTATTCCGCCAAAATAATACAGGCCAGCTTCAAGGACATCGGTCAGATCTTCCGGATCGGCGGTGATGAGTTTTGCGTAATTTGCAGGGGAGTTACCC
>JAAYJK010000031.1 GCA_012522955.1 Syntrophomonadaceae bacterium | reverse complement strand
GACTTCATTCTTCTGGGCAATCAAAAATTTTGCGCAGTCTGTTTAAAGGGCTCAACTATCTACTAAAAATGATAATTGAGCCCTTTTTGTGCGCAAAACTTCCGATTGACCCCCTTAAGAACCGTCCCCTTGTTTTTCAGTCTGTTCTGAGCAAGAGTTGGCCAGTTTTAACTTGCTGTCCCTCTTCCACTAGGATGCTGACTATAGTTCCGTTTTGAGTTGCCGTGATATGGGTTTCCATTTTCATGGCTTCAATAATCATCAGGCTCTGACCGCTTTTTACCGAATTTCCAGGTTTGATCAGGATCTGGCTAACTGTTCCCGGGATGCTGGCGCCAATTTCATTTTCGTTCTCGGGATCAGCCCATAGAGTAGTGCTTAGGGGGGTTCTAGGCTTATACTGTTGATCCATGATGATAATTTCCCGAGCTTTGCCGTTTACTTCGAAGCTAACCCTGCGCACTCCATCTTTACTCACCTTACCGATTTCCACCAGTTTAATGATAAATACTCTGCCTTCCTCTACTTCCACTTCACAGACTTCACCCTCATTGATACCGTCAAAGAATACCGGGCTGTTCATTTTGCTTAAATCACCATAGGTATTTTTAAAGCTTAAATAATCTTCAAATACCCGGGGATAAAGAGCATAACTCAGCATATCCCGCTGGGATGCCCGAAGCTTATATTTTTCTGTTAGGTGCTGCCGGATGGATTCAAAATCAACCGGTTCCAGCAATTCCCCAGGCCGAACAGCAATGGGCTTCCTTCCTTTCAGTACCAGCTCTTGCAGTTCCTGAGGGAATCCGCCCAGAGGCTGCCCCATCATGCCCTCGAAGTAGGATAAGGCCGAATCGGGAAAGGCCAGTTCCCGTCCTTTTTCCATAATATTTTCCGGGGTTAGATCATTCCTTACCATAAAAATAGCCAGATCTCCTACCAGTTTCGAGGAAGGAGTAACCTTAACGATGTCCCCCAGCATTTCGTTAACCCGCTTATACATTTCTTTAACTTCTTTAAACTTGTGGCCCAGTCCAAAACTCTCCACCTGAGGTTTCAGGTTGGAATACTGCCCACCGGGAATTTCATATTTATAGACTTCGGCCGTGCCTGACTTAAGGCCTGACTCAAATTGGCTGTAGATAGGCCGAATATCGGTCCAGTACTCAGAAATCTCCTGAATATCATCCAGATTAATGCCGCTGTCCCGGCCGGTGTTCTCCAAGGCGGCTACTACCGAATTTAAAGCCGGTTGGCTGGTTAATCCGGACATACTGTTAAAAGCGGTATCAACTATGTCAACTCCGGCCTCTGCGGCCATAAGCACGGTAGCAATGCCGTTGCCACTGGTATCATGGGTATGCAGATGAATCGGGAGGGATATCTCATTTTTCAAAGCCTGGATAAGCCTGTAGGCGGCATAGGGCTTTAATAAGCCTGACATATCCTTGATGCCCAGTATATGGGCTCCCATCTTCTCCAGTTCTTTGGCGGTTTCTACATAATACTTCAAGGAATATTTGTCCCGGGAGGGATCCAGAATATCTCCGGTATAACAAACACAAGCCTCGGCCATCTTACCGGTTTTCAGCGTTTCATCAATGGCTACTTCCATACCTTTTAACCAGTTAAGGGAATCAAAGATTCGAAAAATATCAATCCCCGCCCCGGCTGACTCCTGGATAAATTCCCGCACTACGTTGTCGGGGTAGTTAGTATACCCCACCGCATTGGAGCCCCGCAAGAGCATCTGGAACCAAGAGGCTATCATAATAGGGGCTGATTATTGAACCGGTATACCCGTTACCCCCGTCCAGTCTGATACCAAATCCGGACCCGGTACGATAAACATCAATTTTTCCGGTATCTGGAGCAAAATTCTTGCTGGGATTCTCAGTAGTGACCCTACACTGGATAGAATAGCCCCTTACTTTTACTGCTCTCTGGCTGGGAAGGCCGATTTCCTTGGATTTTAGCTTATAACCCTGGGCAATCAGGATTTGGCTCTGAACTATATCAATTCCAGTTACCATTTCGCTAACCGTATGTTCTACTTGAATCCGAGGGTTCATTTCAATAAAATAATGATTCCCCTCCCCATCCAGCAGAAACTCTACTGTACCGGCGCTCCTATAGTTTACCGCCTGGGCTATCTTTACCCCATCAGCACAAATAGCATCTCTTTTCTCCCGGCTCAAGGCCAGAGCCGGAGAAAATTCAATTACCTTCTGATGACGCCTTTGAATGGAGCAGTCTCTTTCATATAGATGCACAATATTGCCATAATTATCGCCCAGAATCTGAACTTCTATGTGCTTGGGGTTTTCCAGGTACTTTTCAATAAATATCTCATCACTGCCAAAAGCCTTCCGGGCTTCATTTCGAGCACTATGAAACTCCTGCAAGAGTTCAGTCTCATCCCGAACAATTCTCATGCCCCAGCCGCCGCCGGCAGATGCCTTAAGCATAATGGGGTACCCGCATTCCCGGGCCAGGCTAACGGCCTCCTTATCCGAGCGAATGGGTTTGTCAACTCCAGGGATGGTGGCTACACCTACCTTATGGGCTACTCGTTTGGATTTTATCTTATCCCCCAGTTTCTCCATCATTTCCGCAGTAGGGCCGATAAATTCCAGACCCGAATCCACACATTTTTGGGCAAATTCCGGGTTTTCAGCCAGGAAACCATAGCCCGGGTGGATGGCATCAACGCCTTTTTTCAGAGCCAGGCCGATTATTTCTTCTATATTCAGATAGGCTTCCACCGGCCCCTTATTGACGCCAATTAAATAGGACTCATCGACCTTAGTTCTAATCCCATTCCTTTATCGACTACCTCTATTGCTCCTCTGCTATGTATACATGAAGCCTTGGCAATGCTAACAAAATTTAACTGCTGACTATGCCCATGTCAACTCCGGGAAGAGAGGAATCCGGGCCGGGATCCAAAGGTGGGATTAAAAATCGTGGGACAGGGGGACAAGGAACCTGTCTACCTAACTCGGAACCTGTCAAAATTTTAGCTTAAATTCGGTTTTTACACCTGGTTGGCTCTCTACCGTTATCAAGATCTCGTGTCGCTGGGCGATCTGCTGGGCGATAGCCAGTCCCAAGCCGGTGCCGCTTTTATTGTGCTCAGAGCGCGATTTATAAAACCGGTCAAATATATAAGGCAAATGCTCTGCTTCAATTCCGATTCCCTTATCTATTACTGAAATTACTCGATCTTTAAGGCTTATTTGTACTATTCCCGGCTGGGGGGAAAATTTTATGGCATTATCCAGCAAAATCATCAGCATCTGTCGTAGTCGGCCATAGTCACCTTGGAAATGGTCCAGACTGCCATCTTGGTCCACTTCCAGCTGAACTCCTTGCTCAGCCGCTATATGCCCCATGCTGCGAGTTAGATCATCAAGTACCTGGGCCAGGTTTACATCCTGGCTCTCTATAGCAAAATCAGTATTCTGCAGTCGGGATAAGTCCAGCAGGTCTCCTACCAACCTTTGCAAGAAGCGAGTTTCAAACAGTATCTGCTCCTGATAGCTTTTCACCTGTTCAGGATCTTTTACTACTCCATCATACAGAGCTTCCATAGAACCCCGAATCACTGTGATGGGGGTTCTCAACTCATGGGAAATATTGGCCACAAAGTCACTTCGCAACTGTTCCAAGCGCTCCCGGTCCTGGCTGGCCTGTTTCAGGCGCTGGCTTAAAATATCCAAGGCCACCGCCAATTGTCCCAATTCGTCACCCATCCGGATTCCGGTTTGAGCCGTATAATCACCTTGGGCCAACAACAGGGCGGTAGATTTCATCTGATTTAATGGCCTGGTAAAGCCAATGGAAAACAAGACCGACAAAGCCAATGCCAGTATCATAGACAGCAGCATGCTGATACCGAGGATGGTAAACCCGTCCATTACCGCTTGGTTAACTCCATCCACGGGTGAATGTAACAGTACTACTCCCATTATCTGGCCCTTGGACATTATAGGCGTGCCTACGGTCAGGGTGGGAGTCTGCAGCAAATCACTGAAATCTTCACTAAATGCAGTTTTACCGTTGAAGACTTGGTTCACTACCTGACCAGCATCGGCGGGCAAATCCGAATATACATAGGCTCTGCCCATAGTACCCATTCCTGGTCCCCGGGTAATAAGATTTAGATTCTGATCCACTATCCATACATCACTTATGGCAATATCACTTATAAAGCGGAGATAAGCCCCATAACCTCCCGCCCTGCTATTGCCCCCCATAGGCATTAATTCTCCCAGGCTTTGGGCTACTTGGGTAGCTCGTTTCTCCATCTCGGCCCTTTGCAGTTCCACCGTATAATTTTTAAACAAAACCGAGAAAATGCCTCCAATAATTAAAGAAAAAACCAGCAAAGCTATGGCAAAGTAAGCAGATAATTTAAGCGCAATTTTATTTTTCAACATTAGTTTTTAACCTCAAATTTATAACCCACTCCCCAGATAGTTTTGATCTCCCACTGAGGGTGAGGAAACATATCTAGCTTAGAACGCAGCCTTTTTATATGGGAGTCTACGGTCCTGCTGTCTCCATAATAGTCCACCCCCCACAGGCTATCCAGGAGGTTATCTCGGGAGAACACCTTGTTGTTATGGCTTGCCAGCATCCATAATAATTCGAATTCTTTTTTGGTCAGGGGTATATTAGCCCCATCAATAGCCACTGAATAATCCTCCAGGCTTACAAACAGGTTATCAAAGATAAGCTTGCCCTCGCTGCAGGGCTCTTCCCTTTCCAACCGGCGCAGTATGGCTCTAACCCGGGCCATGACCTCAGCCGGTGAAAAGGGCTTGACAATATAGTCATCAGCACCGATATCCAGCCCCATAATTTTTTCATAATCCTCTCCCCGAGCTGTTATCATTATTATAGGTACATTGGAGGTCTTTCTTATTTCTCGACATATACTGAAGCCATCCATTCCTGGCATCATTAAATCCAGCAATACTATATCGGGATGCTTGGCTTGAAACTGCTGCAAAGCGTTCAGACCATCTAGGGCGATCAAGGTTTCATATCCTTCCTTTTTAGCATACTCCTCCAGAATAGATGTAATCTGCTGATTATCGTCGGCAATCAGTATACTTGGCACCATATTCACCTCCATGGCTATATTATAGCGGTTATTCTTGTAATTTTTATGTTGTCATAAAATTATCTTTAACAAAACACAATTTTGCCATATTTAAGTTTTACTATTAATACACAAAGGATACTTAATATCCTTTAACAGCTATTAGGTTTCTAATAAAAAGGAGGTTGTAAAATGAACAGAATTAAGAAATGGATTGCTCTGGGCACCATAGTAGTGACCATTGGCGTAAGTTCAGCAGCCGCACTGGCTGCCTCTGCTTACAATAATCCGGCTGAAGCGGTGGCAGGATTAACCGGCAAGAGTGTAGAACAGGTGGTAGCCCAAAGAGCAGAAACCGGAAACACCTACGGCGCTATAGCTCAGGAAGATGGAGTTTTGACTCAGTTTCAGGCTGAAGTCCTGGAGATGAAAAAGGAAAGGCTAGCCTCCAAAGTCCAGGCCGGAACTATGACCCAGGAACGGGCCAACTCCATTGTTGAGGCTCTGGAAAATAACCAGGCTAATTGTAATGGCAGTGGTCAAGCACGGGTAGGCCAGGCTATGGGCGCTGGCTTTGGTGTCGGTAGCGGCATGGGCCAAGGAGCTGGCTCAGGTCAAAGATTGGGAGCTGGTCAGGGAATGGGTAAAGGTAATGGCACTGCTCAAGCTGCAGGACTTGGAGCAGGCCGCAGTCAAGGCCATGGCGGTATGGGACTTCGCGACGGTTCCTGCCTCAATCAGTAAAACCAGGTTATTGGGGCTGTGCCGAAACTTCGGTTTCGGACACAGCCCAGCCTGTGATCCATAGTATAACGGTAGGACATGTATACATTCCCCTTTTGGTTTTTTGTATGGTAGAATTAGTTTTTGGTAGAGACTATAAGGAACCCTGATTAATCGAAATATTACACCAATGGGGGTAGAATATGCCAAAAAGAACTGACATTAAAAAAATCCTGATTATTGGATCCGGGCCGATTGTAATTGGCCAGGCTTGTGAATTCGACTATTCTGGAACCCAGGCTTGTAAAGCCCTTCGAAATCTCGGTTATGAGATTATCCTGGTAAATTCCAATCCTGCTACTATTATGACCGATCCTAACGTCGCCCATGTTACCTACATTGAACCCCTTAATCTAAAAAGCCTAACAGATATTATTGCTAAAGAGCAGCCAGATGCACTGTTGCCTAACTTAGGAGGCCAATCGGCCTTGAACCTGAGTTCCGAACTCCATAAAAGCGGAGTCTTGGATCAGTATGGAGTACAGGTAATGGGGGTGCAGGTTGATGCCATCGAACGGGGTGAAGACCGGATAGCTTTTAAAGATACTATGAATCTCCTGGGAATTGACATGCCCCGCAGCCAACCCGCTTATACCGTGGAAGAGGCAGAAGCCATTGCTGTAGAATTGGGCTACCCAGTAGTTATACGACCGGCCTATACTATGGGCGGCACCGGGGGCGGCCTGGTCTACAATATTGAAGAACTGCGGACCATAGCCAATCGCGGTATCGCCGCCAGTATGGTAGGCCAAATCCTGGTGGAGGAATCAGTCCTGGGCTGGGAAGAGCTAGAGCTGGAAGTAGTTCGTGACGCTAAAAATCAAAAGATTACCGTTTGTTTCATTGAAAATATAGATGCCATGGGGGTGCATACCGGAGATTCCTTCTGCTCGGCCCCTATGCTTACTATTAGCCCCGAGCTGCAACAGCGCTTACAGAAATACGCCTATGATATAGTAGAAGCCATTGAGGTGATAGGGGGAACCAATGTTCAATTCGCCCATGATCCTAAAACCGACCGGGTAGTTATAATCGAAATTAATCCGCGCACTTCCCGTTCCTCGGCTTTAGCCTCTAAAGCCACTGGCTTTCCCATAGCTTTGGTATCCACCATGCTGGCTGCCGGTTTGACCCTGGATGAAATTCCCTACTGGCGGGATGGCTGCTTGGATAAATATACCCCTTCCGGAGAATATGTGGTTATAAAATTTGCCCGCTGGGCCTTTGAAAAGTTCCCCGGTTCTCATGATAGACTGGGTACTCAAATGAGGGCGGTGGGAGAAGTTATGAGCATAGGCAAAAACTACAAAGAAGCTTTTCAAAAGGCTATTCGCTCCCTGGAGATAAACCGCTATGGCCTGGGCTTTGCCAAGGACTTTAACCAGCGCTCCCTGGAAGATCTGCTGTCCCTATTGATAGAACCCAGCAGTGAACGGCAGTTTATAATGTACGAAGCCCTGCGCAAAGGGGCGTCAGTACAGCATTTGTATGAGCTCACTCATATCAAGCCCTGGTTTATTGAACAAATGAAAGACCTGGTGATGCTGGAAGAGGAAATTCTCAAATACCACAACAGTATACTGCCAGATGAAATATTAATTAAGGCTAAAAAAGATGGCTTTGCTGATGGTTATTTAGCCCAACTTTTAAATAGACCGGAAAAAGATATTCGTCAACAACGCACTCAGCTGGGCATAGTGGAAGGATGGGAAGCAGTCCCGGTTAGTGGGGTAGAAAACGCCTCTTACTATTTTTCCACCTACAATGCTCCTGATCAGACCTCATCCAGTGACCGTCCTAAAGTCATGATTTTGGGCGGGGGACCCAACCGGATTGGACAGGGGATTGAGTTTGACTACTGTTGCGTGCATACTGCATTAGCCCTTCGAAATTTAGGCTATGAAACGGTAATTGTCAACTGTAACCCAGAAACCGTTTCTACTGATTATGATACTTCGGACAAGTTGTATTTTGAGCCCCTTACGGTAGAAGATGTTTTGAGCATATACGAAAAAGAAAAACCATTAGGGGTAATCATCCAGTTTGGAGGTCAGACTCCCTTGAATATTGCATCCGAACTGGAACAAGCAGGAGTTAATATTCTGGGCACCACTCCTGATACCATCGATCTGGCGGAAGACCGGGACCGCTTCCGCCATATAATGGATAAGCTGGGTATTCCCATGCCCGAATCAGGCATGGCAGTTAATCTGAACGAAGCCCTGGATATAGCAGACAAAATAGGTTATCCATTGATGGTGCGCCCTTCCTATGTACTAGGCGGTCGAGGTATGGAAGTAGTACATGATGAGGAAACGCTGCGTAGATACGTGGAAGCAGCAGTTGGAGTTACTCCGGAAAGGCCTATTCTGATTGACCGTTTCCTGAGCAATGCCATTGAAGCTGAAGCCGATGCCATAGCAGATGGAACTGATGCCTTCGTACCTACCGTTATGGAACATATTGAACTGGCTGGCATTCATTCCGGAGATTCCGCCTGTGTTATTCCGCCCATTAGTATCCCGGCTCATCACTTAGCTGCCATTGAGGAATATACTCGTAAGATAGCTAAAGAACTCAGTGTAGTTGGTTTAATGAATATGCAATATGCCATTGCTGATGATAAGGTTTATGTGTTGGAAGCCAATCCCAGGGCATCACGCACCGTTCCCCTGGTCTCCAAAGTCTGTAACATCTCTATGGCCCGAATCGCTACCGAAATTATTATGGCCGCTTACACCGGCCAGCAATACTCGATGAACGGCCTAGTCTCCCCAAAGATTTCTCACTTCGGAGTTAAAGAAGCTGTATTCCCCTTTAATATGTTTCCGGAAGTGGATCCTATACTGGGACCGGAAATGCGCTCTACGGGTGAAGTATTGGGAATTGCAGATTCTTTTGGACTGGCTTACTTTAAGGCTCAGGAAGCTACTCAGTCTCCTCTGCCTTTGTCCGGTACAGTTTTGATAAGCGTTAATAACCAGGATAAAGCAGCTGCCTTGCATACTGCCCGGGAATTTGAGAAAATGGGCTTTAAAATAAAGGCCACCGCTGGAACCCATAGATTACTGCAGGAAAACGGAATTGAGTCTGAACAGATCAAGAAGTTATATGAAGGCCGCCCCAACATTGTTGACGGAATAACCAATAGAGAGCTTAATCTAGTCATTAATTCACCAGCGGGTAAACAAAGTCAAACTGATGACTCTTATATACGCAAGACAGCTATTAAATATAAAGTTCCATATATCACCACCATGGCCGCTGCCCTGGCCAGTGCCAGGGGGATTGCCGCTTACCGAGCCAATTCCGGGATAAATCGTTTAAGATCATTACAAGAATATCACCAGGATATATAAGCATGTAAGGTAGGAAGAGAGAGGAAGGTTCTTTTGTTTATAAGCCATAGCTTATATGACAGAAGAACCTTCCCCTGGTTATATTAGCTCATTAATCTCCAATTGCATCCATTGAAATTCGCCCTCAGGAAGCATCCAGCTTATCTTTCCCCTGGCCGGCAAAGAGATGTTTTGGAACTCCTTATAATCGGAAACCTGAACATGCCATTCATCCAAAGTGTATCGGCCCTGATTTTCCCGATACCTGAAAGCAGTAAAACTTACTGGTCGGCCTTCTTGATCAAATCCGAATACTCCCCCTGTCGTTACTCCTCGGTAACTGATCACTGCTCGGGCTGAGCCTTCATCAATCTCTTCCCACTGGATATAATCCCTGAGAGCAGCGCTGGGTTGCCACATTATTTCTGCCAGGTATCTGAGCAGTGAGCCCTGGTTGATTTCGCTGCCAGATGCATTGGTTAAAGTGAATACGGACATTAATTTGATGGTCATATTTCCCTGTCCATCCAGGTATTTATCCAGACCATAAGTAAGAACAAAGGGGGCCATCTTTATCTTAGCTTGCCATATAAAAGCAGGTTCTGCATAATTTACATACTGTTCAGCGCTAAAGGGTTTCCAAGCAGCCTCAGGTGAGATTCTCAACTGACCTTTTTGCTTAATCTTGGCTTTTTGCACCCTCTCTTTCCCCACTACTCCAGAAGATCGCAGCCATTTCTGCAGCACTGGAGGTAAAACCTGTAGATCTTCCTCCTTTATAACCTGCTCATCCCCATGCTCAGTATCTTTATACAGCTTTTTAATCTCTATATCTATCTGTCGCTGCATTAAGTACCTCATCGATAAAACAATAATCAGTCCGATCAGTAGTAAATCTACCAGGTATAATAACATCCTCGACACTCCTTTATAAAACATCAATAACAAATTTAAATATTTTAGACATCTCCTTACTAAATATAAATGAATAGGAGCCGGGAATCAAAATCATTTCTCCCACAAAATAAACAAACCTGCCGCAAAATAATCCGACAGGTTTGTTAAAACATCGCTTAGGACGGTATTAGCCGCAGGATGAACAGGAGTCACAACCTCCACTGACGGGAGCCTGTTTCTCTGCCTTTAACTGCAGGAATACCTGGGAACCACTTTTGAATGATGAGAGAATAAAGGGTCCAAACTGTTCAAAAAGACTATTTTCTACCACAAATTTAATACCATCATGCTCCTCTACCCGATCACCTTCTGCTGGCCCATCCAGGACCAGATTAAATGACATGCCACCTCAGCCGATACGACCAGTAATACGCAGATCATTTCCCTTAAGGTTCTGTTCTTTCATCAATTGTTTCAAATCATCGATGGTTGAAGATTCAGTTTTAATAATTTCCATATCTATCACTCCTTACCTTACGCTAGTAGTCCTAAGTAAAATATAATTCCATGCTTATATTAGCATTAATATGAAGCTAATACAAGCTTTTACTTAGGGAATTGTATCATAATTTACTCTACTTCTACAAAGTATTTATGAATTTTAATTGACCAGGACAATATCCTTTAAAAAAGTATTTGACCATATGCGTATATTGATATAATCTTATTTAGATTTGATAGCCAGCCTTAAATGAAACAATAATATGATATAATGATTTTTTCTGGCGAACCTCGGAACCCAGTTAACTTAATATTAACCCTTGCAATGTTTTTTATTCTTACTAAGATTTTCAGTTTTACTACAAAGGGAGGTCCGCAATGGATCGTTCTATAGAAATGAAAGAAGGCAATATTGGCAGCTTGCTCTGGACTTTTTCTCTGCCGGCTATTGTAGGAATGTCAGTAAATGCCCTCTATAATATAGTTGGTCGCATATTTGTAGGCCGAGGAATTGGAGCTATAGCTATTGCAGCTACTACGGTAGCATTTCCTTTAATGGTAATTTTAATGGCAGTCTCCATCTTAGTGGGTGTAGGGGCTACCGCTTTAATATCAATTCGCCTGGGTGAAGACAACAAGGAAGCAGCGGAAAAAATTGCTGGAAATGCTGTTACTATGATCATATTGCTGCCAGCCATTTTCGCTACCCTTTTTTTTATTTTTACTGAGCCGGTTTTAACTATCTGTGGAGCTAGTCCAGAGGTAATGCCCTATGCCCGGGATTATACCCAAATCATTATGCTGGGTGCTGTTTTTGGCTCCTTCAGTATGGGAGTCAATAATTTTATCCGAGCCGAAGGCAACCCCAAAATGGCCATGTATACCCAACTACTGGGAGCAGGAGCCAATATAGCTCTCAACTATGTCTTTATATTCATAATGGGATGGGGAATCAAGGGGTCGGCTTTAGCCACCATATTGGCCCAGCTCCTTTCCGCTCTCTGGGTTTTGAGTTATTATCTCAGGGGAAAAAGCCTGGTTAAGCTTAGACTGGCCAACCTGAAGCCTACCTGGCCCATACTCTCCAGCATGATGGCCATTGGCTTTGCTCCTTTCGCTATGCAAATTGCTTCCAGTATCCAACAGGTTATCCTCAATAAAACCCTGATAACTTATTCCGGAGATCTTGCTCTTTCAGCCATCGGCATAATAATGAGTATAGCCACCATGTTGTTTATGCCCGTTTTGGGTTTGGCTCAAGGCGCTCAACCAATTATTGGCTTTAATTATGGAGCCCGTCAATACCAGCGAGTGGCAAAAACTTGGAAACTGGCGGTAGGAGGCGGTACTTTTATTGCCCTCTTGGGATACCTGGTCCTGCGAATTTGGCCCCAGCAATTGGTAGGACTTTTCAGCGAGGGAGATATTGCTCTAACCGCTTTAACTACTCATGCAATGCTCACTTATATGGCCTTAATACCTATTGTTGGCTTTCAAGTGGTAAGCTCTACCTATTTCCAGGCCGTGGGCAAAGCTCGGCAAGCTGCGGTCTTAAGCCTGTCCCGGCAAGTGCTGTTTTTTATTCCGCTCTTGATTATTTTACCCCGGTTTTGGGGAGTGGAGGGAGTATGGAGAGCTGCTCCAATAGCTGACTTCCTGGCTGTTTGCCTATCAGCCACCATGATGTATTATGAAATGCGCAAGATCAAACAGGAAGATGAAACAGGCTTGACTGAAAACTAGGAAAAGGTAAAACCCAGCTCTATCCAGAGTGAAAAAGTAAATAAAGACTGACTATTTCCTCTTCATACATCCAAACCATCCAGGCCGCAAGAGCCAGGAAGGGGCCGAATTTGATGGCGGATTTGCGCCCAACCTTTCTGCTTATCAATAGAGCTAGAGCCCAAATACCTCCCAGCAGGGAAGAAATCACAAAGACCAATAAAATCCCCGGTATACCCACAAAGGCACCGATAACTGCTCCTAGCTTGATATCCCCTCCACCCATTCCTCCCCTGGATATGAGGGCTACTATCAAAAACACCCCGCCCAATATCAGGGCTCCCACAAAAGAATCCTGGAAACCAATGGTAAACCAACTCAATATAAGTCCTGCCACTAGGGCGGGATAGGTAATGAAGTCGGGAATTATGCCTGCTTCAATATCAGTGAAAGTCACTATCACTAAAAGGGAGGTAAAAATCAGCCCGGCTAGAGTATGCACGGTCCAGCCAAAACACATGTAAATGCTTCCAAAGAGGATTGCGGTCAGAAGCTCTACCAGGGGATAACGTAGAGAGATTGGCTCCGAACAATAAGCACACCTTCCCCTCCGGAATAAATAGCTCAGCACCGGTATCAAGTCTATTAAGCTCAAGGGATGCTCACAAGCCGGACAATGGCTGCGAGGCCTAACCACGGATTCTCCCCGCGGCAGGCGATAGATAATTACATTTAAAAAGGACCCTACTATCAAACCAATTAAAAAGAACATAGATAACCCCTAACCTTTAGACTAGACATCAGCCATTATGCTTAAACCATTGTAGTTATCTTCTTTTAAACTATATACTTAAAAACTAATCCTGGGAATAGGGAGTATGGAAGAAAGCTTCCTCTCTGACTTAATTTCCTGGAGGCGGCAGTATCTTGGCAAAGCCAGAGCTAAAAACTTGAGATCCCATCTAGAAGACACTTTAAGAAACTTGCAGATTACAACAAATAATACCCGTCTGGGATATAGCAGGAAGCAGGTTTAATGTTTTCTGAACAAATGCTAAAGGCCTGTCGGTCAAGCACCTAATCAATTACCAAGTTGATGGGCTACTCAGGTCCAGGGAGAATCAGGATTCTCTGCTGCTTGATGACCAAGCCTAGACCTAAAATATCCCCCCAGAAAAAACTTGCGGTAGTATGTACTATATAGTAAAGCTTCTATACATAAGCCTTTACACAAAAATGTGTCCTATTACCTACCAGGGGTTAGACATAGACAATGGATTGTTAATTGCTTTGGTTTTACATTATTCGCAATGTTTAATAATTGCATTAACACTTACACTATTTCCTATTGACCCTGCTCTTCATCACTCTTAACTTCAATTATTAATTTATCGACTTCTTTAGTAATCGTAACTATATATGGATCGCCGTTCACAGGATTTGTCAGTCCTTGATCTATATATCCTTTATCTTCTAAGGCTCCCATTATACCTTCATCGCCTGGAGAAACGTCTCCGTTAAACACAGCCAGTTCGGCGGCTTTTTCTATCATAATAATATTAGCCTCATTAGCCTGCCCTTTCGCCTTAGCAAGAGTTGCCTGGTACCTAGGCACGGCTATAGCTCCAATAATGACTAGAATAGCCATAACCACGATTAGCTCCACCAAGGTGAAACCTTTTTGATTATCCTTCCTTTTCAGGGTTTTACGAATTTTCATCAACATAGTTTAATCTCACCTTCGTGATTAATACTTTCCAAACCAGTAGTATTAGCCCCATTGGTAAATAAGCAATTCATCCCCCTTTATGGATTATTCGACTTGTTTGGAGATAATAAGCTATCAAGTCTATCATCATTTTAGACTACTTTCACATATTTTGGAATAATTTAAATAAATTTACATATATTATATTCGCCTTATAGACTGCCTTTAAATGCTTAATATATTAGAGGGGAAAGGTGTGGGAAGGGTGGTAGGCCTTGATTGCCAAAAGCGGCCTCCAAGGTTAAAACCAGCAGAACAATTTTCTAACTTATTCTTGGGGATCAACAATAGCAATTTCATGCCCGACTTTCAGCCTGGTATAAAACCCAAGCGATGAATCTATCCTGTCAATGGGCTATAAATCCT
>JAAYJK010000003.1 GCA_012522955.1 Syntrophomonadaceae bacterium | reverse complement strand
AATTATCAGTTTCATGCTATACATCCAACCCGACCACACAACCTCAAAAGTTTCCGAAAAAACATCTAACCTGACCACTCGCCAAGGCTGACATCTAACCCGACCACTCGCGGGGCTATGACATCTAACCTGACCACTTGACTATCAAATAGTGCCTTTATGGACTTGTTTCCGCGGAGCGATATTTTCATGTTTTTCGCTCAATGGGTTTCACACCCATGTGTGCTAAAGCCCTTGATATATAAGGGTTTTCAGCTCTCTCATTCTTTTACCCTTGTTATCAATACCACCGTCTCAACATGTGATAGTTAGTCCTTTTCGGGAATATGTCCACCGAGCCTTTTAAAATCGCTGAAAATAAGGGTTTTAGCCTGTTGTCATGCGGATATTAACATTCTTGACATCAGTCCTGCTTACACAACCCCGAATCAATTTCGATTAGACTATTTTGCTCTTTTTGTGCCTTTTCTGCTCGACAAATTGGAATTTATTAAAGCTTACAATCGTTTTTCAATTTCTTTCCATGAATGAGTAGTAAGGCAACTCTTATCTAAATCTTTTGTCAGTTTAGCCCATAATGGATAAGGCATAGTCAGTGACAAATAATTTGCTAAATCAACTCGTCTTTGAGAAATATCAAATAACCCCATTACTGACAATGGTTGTTCTTTATCCATTTGTTCTGCCGCATACAAAATTGAATGACATGCCGCACCAAAAGGCGCAACAGTATTCAATGCACAACCATTATGAGAGCCTAACATGATAACTAGTGCAGAAATCTGATCTGGATTTGCAAATACAAACACCAGATCAGGTGTTCCGATTTCATTCCATCTGTTCATAGGTGCAAACACGATTCGTGGGTATCCCTTTTCAGAGAATGGCATATTATTTCTCCACTTCAATGCTAGTTCTTCTGAACAAAAGAACCGTTCTCCCGCTTTCATATGTTCTGGCATAGCTGGCGGTGCCTCATTCCCAAATCCCTGAGAAAGCAATTTATGTATGTTAGGATTTCTTCTTGAAAATCCATCACCAAAGCAGCATCCAGTCGCTCCGCCCGGACAATTACAGCTTTCCTCATTCATAGAGATAATTTTCCCTTTAGATGCTGCCATAAGAAGCGGAATGACGCAGTTGCGTTTTTCAGGCGATGCATCAAAATCACATTTTGCAGATGTGTTTCCCAAAAATATGCCTATCGGTTCCATTTCAAGATGAAGCATTTGTATTAATTTGTTATCCATTTTATTCCTCCATAAAATAATTATAATAGTTCAGTCTAAGAGTTTGACAAATTCTTATTTATCTATTTCCTTTTAGAACTGTACTTTGTACTTTTTCTTTGTTTTCCGTTTTCGGTTTCAATCACGCTTGAGCGTTTCTCCTTTTCTGCCTGCACCGCATAAAAGATGCTTTTTGACACAATCAGCGGATGATTGTCTTGGGATAAATAGCTTGCAGCGCTTTCATCCGACTTCATAATAAGCGCTTCACCGATGTATTTCTCATTGCTGAGAAGCGTATCTATCGTGCGTTTATACCATACATCCTTACCGGTAGGGGATGGTATCTTCCTGGATTCCAGTTCCTTGATGATCCCACCAATGCTGTAACCTTGCAGATATATACTGAAGATAAGCCGTACATTTTCTGCCTGCTCTTCATCAATGGTAAGCATACCTTCCTTATCGTGCTGATAGCCATAACACTTCCGTTGGTAGAGCTTTGATGTACCGGTCTTTGCCCGAAAGTTTAAACCCATCTTGATATTGGCACTGCGTGATTCGTTTTCAGCCTGTGCGATGGATTCGATAATGGAGATCATCAGGTTACTGTCAACGGTCTTGGTATCCAGCTTCTCTTCCAGAAAAATGACCCTCACATCGTGAGTCCGTAACTGCTGGAGTACTTCTAAGACGGTAACCGTATCTCTGCCAAAACGACTGATGTTTTTAACAAGAACGATTTTAATCTTCTTGCGCTTACAATCATCTATCAAACGCCGGAATTCAGGTCTTGGAGAATCACCCTTACTGCTTGCAACCTCTACATAGCTGTCGGCAAGTATCCATTCATCATAGAGGGCAACATGGCGTGTCAAAGCAGAAACCTGTACAAAGAGACTATTTAACTGTTCTTTAGCAGTTGTACTTACCCTGCAATATATGCCAACCGGGAGTACATCCCTTTGCGGTCTGGCAGGAATAAACTGCACCTTTTTATTCTCGCTCATACGCTTTCTCCCTCCTTTCGTCTAATCATCTTTATTATATATGATATTTAGCCTAAACAGTGTGCCAAACGGCAAAATCGCAATATCTTGTGCATAGCGATGTAGGTATACGCTACTTGTTGCGTGACATCAATATCATACACTCAAAATGAGATAGAGTGACTAATTTAGATGTCATTGATTCTGGCTTGAATAATCCTCACAAAGCCCGTAAAACAGCCATTCCTAGGGCTTTCATAAATTAATTTTCTTAGACATCCATCTTGAACTTCCATCATCCGGTTGGAATGGTGATATTGATGTCACATCCAACTCATATATGAATGAACTTGGGCTTCCTTTCCCATTCCCTTAGTTCGGGTGTCCAGTACCTCGACCATTCTTTCATTTCTGCGTATTCAGGATGTTCAGAATTCAGCATGATCTCTCTGAAGCTTATAAAACCACCTACACCGCCAACATCTTCCGGCGGTGTTTGTCCATTTGCTTCCAGTAGATACGGCAGTTCACCGTCATATTCTTCAATCACTCGAACCAGTTGAATGATATGTTCCCAGTTATCCCCCATGTCATAGGTATAAAACATATGCTTATGCTCTGGAAAAAATTCTGCCAGAGTATGTCCTTCCATCAATACAGCTCTTTCATCGTACTCCAAGTCTTCTTCAGTCGGAACCATTCTAACTACCACTTTTTTAATCTTTTCATCAATAATAGTAAAATCATAAAGATGGTAGTTCTTCCAGCCGAAAACATACTGTAACACCTTGTGAAGTTGAGCAAATTTCATGTCTGCAGGAACGACAATCCTCCGTTCTGCCTTATATACTTCCAGATCAAGGCTTACCATCAGTTCAAATGCGCGACATTTGTATGCCTGCATACCCGTTAGTTCTGTCAATGCATCGACCATCGCTTTATATGGATAGAAACCATCATCTATGTTTCCAGAATAGTTTACGATTCTATAATTTGATGAGGCTCCCAATGTATCACAGTATATTTTCGCAATGCCATTATATTCTCGTCCAACATGAAAGGCACATTCCAGTCCTGCCTTTGTCACCCAGGCCGCTGTTTGTCTGCTGTTGTTTCGCACAAGCTCCAATTCGCCTGCCAATCGCATATATTCATTTACAAGCTCTGGATTCAGGTTCATTGAAAGAAGCGTGTTTACAATAGCAACCGTCATCATTTTCTCAACATTTTTCAGTTCCTTCCGTTTGACCTGATAAATCGCCACAGTAAAGCGCGTGGCGTTATTTACTAGGACCAGCATATCCTCAGCTCTACGATTGTCCCATACCGTGGTCCAATTTGCTGTCCATGTAAACAGAGGATTGATGGTTTCGTCGGTAGCTGGAAGCTTTACTCCCATGGCATCAGCTAGTTTTTTAGTCAATGCAATTTGCAATATTCACACCTCCATCGATAAGAAATCGAGCTTCTCAATTTGCTGCTTAAATAAATAATACGCTATTCATGCCTTTCATTCATTAAACGCTTCGTACTGTAATGCGTCCTCTTCCTTTTGGTCTTTCCGTTAACAATCTCTATGTTGCTTCGTCGTTCCATTTCCTTTCGGACTTGCTCGAATTTATCAAAATCTATGATCGGCTCATGAGCATCTTTCATTAAAAATTGTTCGTGCTCGCCATCATTCATGAATTGTCTGTTATTTGGGAAGTCCCCTGTGTAGGTTTTTCCCAACAGTACCTGTCCGCTGTACTTTTCGTTTCCTAGCACTGTCTGGATGGATTTTTTCGACCAAATATCTTTACCTTGCGGAGATTTGATTTCTCTTTTCTCAAGCTCATGAACAATGAGGCCTATACTGAGCCCGCTCAAATACAAATCAAAAATAGCGCGAACGACCTCGGCTTGCTTCTCATCTATAATGAGCTCGCCATCTTCATTTTGTTTATATCCAAAGCACTTGCGTGAATACAGCTTTGAGTTTCCAGATATAAAACCGCGCTTCAAGCCCCACTTGATCGCTTCGCCTGTTGACTCGCTTTCAGACTGAGCTATTGCGCCGAGGACAGAGATAAGCATATCGTTATCCGCTTCACTGGTGCGTATATTCTCTTGATGAAAAATGACTTCTATTCCCAATCCTTTGAGGCGGCTCACCGTTTCAAGCAAGTCTACAGTATTGCGGGCAAAGCGGCTAATTGTTTTTACAAGAACTATATCAATTCTATTTTCATAGCAGTCAAAAATCAGCTTCTGGAAATCAGGTCGAAAAACATTACCGCCTGAGTCTTTATCACTGTAGACATGGTAAAGCATCCACTTTGGATTATCCGCCACAACCTGCTTTAATGTTTTGATTTGGATATCCAAGCTTTCTTCCTGTGCTTCATGCGTCGTGCTGACTCGACAATATATCGCGACCATTTTAAATCCCTGTGATTTGGCCGGAATCATTGTAACTGTCATTTTCGGTTTTTCATTTTCCATACCTTCACCTTATTCCGAGGTAATTTATGGCGAATGATAAGTAGACTAAATCAATTTTGAGATCATCATATGTAGTCTAAACCTATAAATTTGAGGTCTATTTTCACAACATCCATACTGTTTTCTCAACCCCAACAAGATCTAAAAAACATCTAAATCGACCACTCACCAAGCTCAAAAAAACCAAAACATCTATCCTGACCACTCGCTGAGCACCGACATCTAAATCGACCACTCGCAAGGGTTTGAGCCAATTTTGATATGTTCCCTTGGAACGAAAAAATCACATTTTTCACACTCCGATTTCAAAGTCAAAAACACACGAAAGCTTATACACTGGGCCTTACGAACCCCTACTCTTTTCCCCTTGTTATCAATACCACGCACTCCACATGCCCCGTCTGTGGAAACATATCAATAGGCTGGACTTTTACCAAATTGTAGTCGGCCTTCACAAACGCAGCCAAATCACGAGCTAAAGTAGCAGGGTTGCAGGATGCATATACCACTCTTTTCGGAGCCATTTTAACAATAGATTCAATTAATTGAGCTTTACATCCTGACCGGGGCGGATCCAAAATCACCACATCAAAATGCTCTTTCAAATCGGGTATGATCTCTTCGCATCTTCCCTTAATGAATTTGCAGTTGGATATATCATTTTTAAAAGCATTTCTTTTGGCATCTTTGACTGCTGATTTGAAGCTTTCCACCCCAACTACCCTTTTCGCTTTTCCTGCCAATCCTAGAGCAATACTGCCTATTCCGCAATAAGCGTCCAGGACATTATCACCTTTATCTATTTGAGCAAAATCTTTAATAACCTCCATTAGTCGTTCTGTCTGCTGAGGATTAACCTGGAAAAATGCCAGAGGTGATATGCCATACTTTATTTCCGAGATAGCATCTTCCAGGCTTTGATCTCCATAGTGGAGCTGGGTGGCACCCTGATCAACACTATATATAGATGCTGCTTCCTGGTAATTGAGCATCCTGGCGAAATCTATTTGGCTGGTTCCTGGCCCATTAAATATCAGCATCAGTTCCTGGTTGGCTGAGGACTGGCGCACAATGACTTCACAGGCATTAGGTATCTTCAGTTCCTGCAAATTATCTTTAATGTACTTACTATAGTTCTGCATCTCCTGGCTTATAAGCAAACAGTTATCTATACCCATCAATACCCGACTATCATTAATGTAGTAGCCCATAGTTAACTCCCCGGACTCTTTTCCTGTATGCCACTCCACTTTGTTACGGTAGCGCCAGGGATCTTCCATACCAATTACCGGATTTACCTCTATGTCGATTCCCGCAATTCGCTTTAAACTATCCTTTACTACCTGTCTTTTAAGCTCCAATTGCCGAGGATAGCTAACATGTTGATATGCGCATCCACCACACTTGAAATAATACGGGCAGGGCGGGTCCACCCGGTCCGGTGAGGCGGTTATTACTTCTTGCAGTCTGGCGCGTTGGTAATTTTTCTTGTCTTCAATTACCTTGATCTCAACCGTTTCGCCCGGTATTGCAAAAGGGATAAAGGTGGCTTTGCCATCTATTCTGGCTACCCCTTCCCCTGAATGACTGATTCCATCTACATAGCAGCGCAAATCATTTCCTCCTTTCGTATCACGGGGACGGGGGTTTTGTCACGCTATGCTCTTTGGATAATTCCCCTGCCAATTCCCGTCAACCTCTCTATTTGTCTAATTGATAAGCCATAACTTTCCTTCAGCTCTTTTAAATGGTCCGTATCGCTCTTATTTCCTTCAATGTAGTCAATATAATTCGTCCAGATATAGTCCTTCAATCTTAGTTACTATACCAGCTTTTACTGGATTCTGGAATATATATCTATGTACTGTCAGAAAATATCCATCATGTTATACTGGTTCGCTTTAAAGTGTTGACTTCTAGTAAACCCACAATGATAATTAATAGTGTGAAACCTTATAAGATCAAAGCAAGCAACAACTAATGACAACACTAATTATTATGTAATTTAAGGAGGCAATTTATAATGGGCTGGAGTATTACTAAGTTTAGCGGAGAAGAAATAATAGAAATAGCTATTCAAATGGAGGAGTCTGGAAAATTATTTTATGAAAAGGCAAAATCTCTTGCTGAAGGGGATAATTTGAAAGATGTATTGACTTATCTTGCTCAAGAGGAAGAAAAGCATGTTCAGGATTTTAGTAAATTAGGCCAAAGCATTAATTATAGTTTTCTGCCTAATGAAAAGTATCCCGGAGAATATGAAGAATACGTTAGATCTCTGGTTAATAGCCATATTTTTAAATTAACTGAGGTAGACGATTTAATAAAAGGGATTAAGAATGATAAAGACATTCTCCAGATGGCCATTAGTTTTGAAAAGGATTCCATTGTTTTTTTCCAAGAGCTAAAAAATATGGGCAATAAGACAGCCAGTGGAATGCTGGAAAAACTAATCGATGAAGAACGGGGGCATATTAAGAAAATCGTTGCCATACTTAAGGATATGTAATTGATTTAAAATATGCGATATTTTTAGGGGGACATTTGGTTTTTAAGCCAGTTGTCCCCTTTGTATGTATATTGCCTATAGCTGCTCGAAGTCAATCTACCTCATCAAAAAGATCTTTTTGCTTTCATCACTTGCTAAGCGCTTTCACTCTGTTCTCTTGCTCTTCTTGGCATCTATTACCACAGCCTTCATTTTTGTCCATTATAGCAAGCATTAAAAAAGGAAGCAAAAAGAACGTCCCCCCTGCTTCATTAAGTTGTTTATTGTTTATTTTACTTGTTTTTGTTTTTCTTAACATATTATAATTTAATTGGAGGTGATTACATGTCAGATAACAAAGAACTAATTACCGCTCAAGTTTTGGCCGAAGCTCTGAATTTGTCAGTGGAAACTATCTGGAGATACACCAGGGAGAATAAAATACCATATATAGTTTTAGGAAGCAAGAATTACCGTTATAATTTGGCTGATGTTATCCGCTCACTAACTGAGCCAAGGGTACAGGAGAAGGCGGCGGAGTATAAGGAAGTAGAAATCAACAAGAAACTTACTTATCAGGATTATCTTTTATTGCCGGAAGAAGATGGCTACCGTTTTGAAATCCTAGATGGCATATTAATTAAAGAACCTTCACCCAATGTTATGCATCAGCGGGTTTCCCGTAAACTGCAACGGATCCTGGAAGATTATTTCTGGAAGGTTGACCCTGATGGTGAGGTGTTCGACGCACCTTTGGATGTTACTCTCCATGATATTAGCGTAGTTCAACCGGATTTGTTCTATGTATCCGGGGACCAAAAACTTATCGTAAAGGAAAGAAGAATTGATGGTCCGCCCACACTGATAGTGGAGGTTTTGTCTCCTTCCAGCAGCCGCAAGGATCGTCTGCAAAAGCTGAAAATATACCAGGAAGCTCAGGTGCAGCACTATTGGCTGGTCAATCCCCAGGAAAAAACCCTGGAATGTTTTTCCTTGCAGAATGGTATTTACGCCCTACTGGCGGCCGGAATGGACGAAGAAGTAGTGGAACACCCGGGGTTCACCGGATTATCCATTGCCCTTAGGGATTTATGGTAGCTTATTAGTATGAATTACCGTATAACAATATTAGAAGTAATATGGCGTGCATCCCATTTCTGGGCGATCTATTGCGTTTATCCAATTGTAGGGGCGGTCTTTGACCGCCAGCTATTGCAACCTTGCATGTATTACGGATTACTGGCGGGCGACCACAGGTCGCCCCTACACCCTGGTAAATATCGACCGTCCTCATTTTACCTGAGGCTAATTTGGAATAATACTCATTCCTTCTTTAAAGGCTTGCAGGTTGGTTTCTATGGCTTTAGCCGGTACTAATCTTTGGATGGCACTTTCCATTTCTTCGGCCGGAAGTCCAGCTACTGCTGCCAGTACTCCCACCAGGACCACATTGGCCGCTCGGGAGTTCCCGCATTGACTGGCAATTTCACTGGCATTGATTAAGCGAGTGTTTGGCACCTTATCCCTTATTTTATCAACTATGTCCAGGGGGTATTTTACTTTTCCGCTCATTACCGGCAGCGGGTCTACTCTTTCATCATTTATTATTACCATCCCATCGGGTTTTAAATAATCCAGCCAGCGGGCCGCTTCCAGCTTTTCGAATGCCAGCAGTATATCGGCATCTCCCTTTTTTATTATGGGAGAATAAACCTTCTTTCCGAATCGGACCTGGGTTACTACGCTGCCTCCCCTTTGAGCCATACCATGAATTTCCGATACCTTCACATCATAATCCATCTGCACCGCCACATCGGCCAGGATACGACTGGTCAGCAATGTGCCCTGTCCGCCCACACCTACTATAAGAATATCAGTTACCTGTTTGCTCATTACTTATACCTCCAATACCTTGATAGCATCGAATTTGCATACCTGGGGACAAAGCCCGCAGCCCACACAGCTGTTAAGATTCATTACTGCTACCTTTTCTTCATCCAGGAAATTTATTCCGGTGCAGCCCAGCCTAATACATACCTTACAGCCGGTGCAAAGTTCGGGATCCACATAATACTTTATACCCGTTGGTTGGGTTTCTATCAGGGCACAGGCCCGTTTGGCTATTATTACTGAAGGTTCTCGCCGCTCCAGTTCTTCCTGTACTGCACTCTGTAATTGGTCCAGTTTCAGCGGATCTACTACCCTTACATTCTCTATTCCTATGGCCTTGACCAATGTAGGCAAATCCAGTTTCTTGGTGGGCTCAGAGTTAATATTCTTGCCAGTGGCGGGATGTTCCTGGTGACCAGTCATAGCGGTGGTATCATTGTCCAGGATCAGTACGGTAGAGGTTCCCTGATTATATACAATATCTATCAAAGGAGTTATTCCGGAATGAACGAAGGTGGAATCTCCTATTACAGCTACCATTTTTTCCGCAAATTCCGGTCCCCTTGCTTTTTCCATGCCCATGGCGGTACCGATGCTGGCTCCCATACAGATGGTAGTATCCATCCCGTCCAGGGGGCTCAATGCTCCCAGGGTATAACAGCCAATATCTCCAGCAACAACCAAACGCATCTTTCGCAGGGTATAAAAGACTCCTCGGTGGGGACAGCCCGGACAGAGCAGAGGGGGCCTACCGGGTATTTCTTTTACCAAACCATAAAGGTCCTCATTCCTGACTCCTTTAAGCACACTCTCTATCAGTTCGGGACTATATTCCCCCAAGAGAGAAAACAGTTCCTTGCCTTCTACTGGAATACCCCAGGCTCTTATCTGCTCTTCTATAACCGGTTCCAGCTCTTCAATCACTACCAGGCGGTCAACCTTCTGGGCAAATTCTCTTATCATGGTTTCCGGCAAAGGGTTTACCATGCCCAGCTTTAAAACCGACGCTTCGGGCATAACCTCTTTAACATACTGGTAGGGTACCCCGCTGCTTATGATACCGATGCTGGTATCGGCTAATTCGATCCAATTTAACTCGCATGCCTCCGCGTATTCCTTCAGTGCTAGCATGCGTTTTTCTACTTCCACATGTCTGCCTCTTGCATTGGCCGGCAGCATAACATATTTGGGAACGTTTTTTTTGTAGGGCTTAAGCTGGTAATCCTCCATATCTCCGATTTCCACCATAGTCTGGGAATGGGCCAGTCGGGTGGTAATCCTGAGCATAACCGGAGTGTCAAATTCTTCACTGATATGAAATGCTATTCTACAGTAGTCTAATGCTTCCTGGCTGTCAGACGGTTCCAATACCGGCATCTTGGCAAACTTACCATACCCCCGATTGTCCTGCTCATTTTGAGAAGAATGCATCCCAGGGTCATCAGCTGAAACTAGTACCAAACCTCCGGTTACTCCGGTATAAGCAAAGGTATATAAGGGGTCAGCCGCAACATTGACTCCCACATGCTTCATGGCCACCAGGGTACGGGCTCCTCCTATGGAAGCACCAACTCCCACTTCCAAAGCCACCTTTTCATTGGGAGCCCATTGGGCATATACATTATCATATTTGGCAAAACTACTTACTATTTCTGTACTGGGGGTACCCGGATAAGCAGTAGCCACCGTCGCACCAGCTTCATAGGCGCCGCGAGCGATAGCTTCATTTCCGATCATCAATTGTTTCATGGTATTCCTCCTTAGCCATTATCAAATAAAACCCCTCTTCCCGACGGAAAAGAGGCTTCCTGACCTTGTTAACCGTGCCTGGTCTATTTTGAATGATACCACAGCTCAGCTTATTCTTCACCAGAATTCATTTTATTCCAATTGGGCTTGGCTTTCCCTATCCCAATCCAGGATAGCATCGCTGATTACCCGGGACATACCATAGACATCGGCTAGGCTGATTTTTTTTCCTGTACTGAAGCCCGGCTTCCCTACCCGGTTACCAACCAAAGCGGTGACAGCAAAATCACCTATTACGGGCAGATTCTTATGCACTGCTTTTCCTGGTTTGATGGGGCCCATTTTCAATTTAATCAATCCGGGCGCCTCATCCTCACCTATAGAAGCATCTATGGCTATAATTGGTTTGGAGGGATAGCGGTTTCTAAATTCCCTCAAGTTGTGGCTGATATTACCGGCATGCCAAGGCTCCTGCAAAGTGCCCAACACCATAATACTATGATCATGTTCTTCCAGCATAGTTCCGGTCATAGGTCCCAAACAGTCCAGCAGATGCCGGTCGGAACCAATACCAATAAAGGCCGGGGCTGGATTCAGATTCATAAAATACTCCAGAAAAGCCTGGGTTAGAATGGATCTGGCATTGCTATGAGTATAATGCACCGATACTATCAACTTTGACTTCATTATATCTTTAGAATCTCCTGTAAGGTTTTAATAAAACGCTGGTTTTGCTCGGGATTGCCAATAGTTACCCGGATATAGGTGGGAAAACCGAAATTGTCACCAGTACGGACAATTACCCCTCGGCTAAGTAGTTCCCGGAATACGGGCTGGCAATCCTGACCGGTATCCAAAAAGATAAAATTAGCCTCAGTAGGAACATATTTCAGGCCCATTTGCTCCAACTGCCGGTACAGATAAACCTTGCCTTCCCTATTTACTGTTTGGCTGGCACTAAGATGTTTGCTATCATCCAGAGCTGCTAGGGCTCCCACTTGAGCTAACAGATTTACATTAAAGGGTTCAGTAATTCTTTCTACTGCAGCTACAATCTCAGGATGGGCGACCATGTAGCCAATACGCAATCCTGCCAAACCATAGATTTTCGAAAAGGTACGGGAAACTATTACGTTGGAATAGTCCTGCAAATAATCCATTCCCTGTGCAAAATCCGGAGATTCTACATATTCAAAATAGGCTTCATCAAATACTACCAGCACATCCCCAGGTACCTGGGCCATAAATCCATCCATTTCTGCTCGGCTTACTATGGTGCCAGTAGGATTATTGGGATTGCACAGGTAGATAATCTTGGTTTGCTCCCTTATTGCATCAAGCATAGCCGTTAAATCATGTTTAAAGTTCAGCAAAGGTACGGCTATGCATTTAGCTCCCATAATGGTAGCGGTAAACTCATATTCAGAAAAGGTGGGGGAAGCAAATATCACCTCATCCTGAGGATTCACAAAAGTCTCTACCAAGAGCTTCAGCAATTCGTCGGAGCCATTTCCCAATAAGAGCTGATTGGTCTGAATATCCAAAAACTCAGCCAATTTATGTTTTAGATAAAAGCAATTGCCATCCGGATAAACATGAATGCTGTCTAAAGATTCTTTTAAAGCCTGTACCGCCAGAGGGGAAGGTCCCAGGGGGTTTTCATTGGAAGCCATTTTGATAATGTCTTCTATTCCCAACTCCCGCTTAACTTCCTCCACCGGTTTGCCCGGGGTATATGGTTTTAAATTAAAAATCTGGGGTCTGGCCTGTCTTTTAATAAAATCCTGCATCTTATCCCTCCTGCTTTTCCTGCTATCTATAATCTTTGACTTGGCTTATATTCTAAACAGTTCTGAAGACAGCAGGTAGCTTTATTAGGCTATTGCTGATTCTTCTTCATTATACAGTCGCTCAATGTGTTCAACCGGATAGGACCTACTGACAACACTTACCAGGGGTACTATCCCCAGTGGTATTATCATAGCCAGAGATCCGAAGAAGGGGGTGCCCCAGCTTGATAACAGGCTCATTAGCTGGCTGTTGATGAAAGAGGGACTGAGGGTAATTAGAAGATATCCTCCTACTGCTATCAACAAACCGCTTAGCATGCCGGCCCAGGCTCCGGCCCGGGTAGTATTAGGCCAAAACAGGCCATAGATATAAGGAGCTAAAAATGCACCGGCTACCGCTCCCCAGGATAGAGCCATAAGGGTCAAGATAATCCCGGGAGGATTTAAAGCTATATATAGACAAAAGCCGATAAAAACTATACACAGTAAACGCATCAGGTTCATAGTGGCCTTTTCACTAATATCCTTTACTGCTGCCCCCTTGATTAGGTCAATACTTACCGAAGAACTGGCCGTTAAGACCAATGAGGATAGCGTTGACATGGATGCGGACAGAACCAGGATCAGTATCAATACACCCACCAATGGAGGAAGGGCCTGGCCTATAATGCTAGGCATAATCAAATCCGGAGTAGCCACCCCGTTGAATACTGGCAATTCGGCAAAAAACAAATGCCCGGTAGAACCAACATAATAGGCCCCCATGCTTACAATCAAGGAAAAGATACTTGATACCCAGGTAGCTACCGGTATGGACTTCTCGTTCTTAATGCCATAGAACTTGCCTACCATTTGAGGAAGTCCCCAGGTACCCAGGCTAGTTAAGATAATCAAAGACACCAATCCAACCCAGCTAACCGATGAGCTTGGCAGTATCAGTCCTGGATCCTGGGCTCGCAAAGCAATAAAGCCATTAACGAAGCCATTAACCATTTCGTGTCCCATCACAAAGTAGACCATCAACGCTACTCCGACTATCATTATCAAACCCTGTACAAAATCCACCAGGGCTACAGCCATATATCCTCCCAAGACCAAATAAAGGGCGGACAAGATAGCCATTACCGCCAGGGCTATTACATAGGGAATACCGAATATTTGTTCAAATAGGTAGCTTAACCCCATAAAGACCGAAGCGGCATAGGGTACAAAGAATATGAATATAATTAAGCTGGAGAAGATTTTCATCTTGGGGGAATCATACCTTTTTTCCAAAAATGAAGGCATGGTAATTACATTAAGCCGGCTGGTCATTTCCCTGGTCTTTCGCCCTAGAATGCGCCAGGCCAGATAGGTTCCAATAATGCTGTTGCCCAGAGCAATAAGCAAGGCCGACATGCCAAAGCCCCATCCCACCTTGCCGGCAAAACCGATTAAAAGAACGGCAGAAAAATAAGCGGTACCATACGAAAAGGCTGACATCCAGGGGCCAACTGTCCGGTTTCCCACCACAAAATCGTTAATAGTATTGGTTTTTCGGCGGCTATAGAGACTTAAACCAATAATCAGACTAAAAAAGCACAATAACATAGTAATCTTGGCTAAAAACATATCTACCATCCTCCCGTACAACTCATTAAATTTAGTGTTTCCATTACTTCGATACTACCGTACTACCTCAACATATCCTTTATGAACTGCGGTAAGATAAATGCACCTTTATGCAAATCATCATTGTAATATTTTAAACCATCTATGCTCCTTTTGTCACCAGCAATTCTTTCCGGATCCCATTTTTTGCTCCCTAGAGTAAAGGACCAGGGGCCGGCGGTATAAGTCATAATGGGGGCCAAACAGACTTTAACCAGGGGGAAAACCGAACTCAGATTTTCAAAAACCCTAACAAAGGTATCCTGATAAAAGATAGGAGATTCGGACTGGACAGCAATCATGCCATCCTGCTGCAGACACCGGGATACATCCTGATAGAACTCGGTGCTGTATAACTGCACCGCCGGTCCAATAGGATCGGAAGAATCGATGATTACCAGATCATAAAGCTCTGAAGTATCCCGAACGAATTTTATGCCATCTTCAATATGGAGATTAAGGCGTGAATCATTGAATGCGCAGGCCATGGTAGGCAGGTAATTTTTACTGTTTTCCACCACTCTATCATCGATCTCCACCAGGTCTACTTCTTGCACACTTTCATGTTTTAATACTTCACGAGCGGTTCCTCCGTCTCCTCCTCCAATGATTAACACTTTTTGGGGATGGGGATGAGAATTCATAGCGATATGGACTATCATTTCATGGTATATAAATTCGTCGGATTCAGTAACCTGTACATTACCATCTAAAACCAAGGTCTTGCCCCATTCAAAGGTGTCAATAACAGCCAATTCCTGGTACCTGGTTTTTTCTGTATGTAATACTTCTTTCACCTTCCAACGCACTCCGTAACCCCTGGTGTGCTTCTCATAGAACCATAATTGATCCATAAGCATTAGGCCTCCTTTGCCGGGCGGTATTTACCCATCTTTATATTTTTCCCTAATCAAGTCCTGAATCATTTCCCGATTCTCGGACAAGGAAAGAAAATCCTTAAGCTTATTGTTCAATAGCGTAGCTTTAATTATCTGATCAATCTCTTCTTCTCCGATTCCGGGATTCCACTGTTTCAACTCTTGTATAAAAGAGCTCTGCTCTTTATTGGTCAACACCAGTTCCAGTAAATCCAAGAGAAAGTTCATTTCCTCAATGGAAATCCTGCCTCTTATGCCCATATCGGCAATAAGGCTGGCGGTTTCATCATATAGTCTTTTTAGGTCCGTGTTCCTGGACGGCATTAATTCGCCACCCTTTCTGCATCTTTCATAGTCTGTTTCTGCAGATCAAATATTATAGGGATTCGGACTCCACTGCGTCCATCCCGGTTTTTTTCTATATCCAGGTAGTAGTTGGGTTTACGAGCATATTTATTTAAAAGTTCGTTTTCCTCCAGTTCTTCCCGGGAAATTGGACCAAGCTTTAACATTAGGTCACACTCGTTCTTCATTCTTTTGGCTCCCTGCAAGCTTCCATCCGGATTCAACTGCACCAAGACCATCACCGCTATTTTAAGATTCTGAGCTAGGAGCTTCTGGGTCTTGATAATCTGCTCCAATATCTGCCATTCTTGCAGTTTGGGATCGTGCTTTTCCATTCGTCCTACGTAATCTATGATCATCATATCGATGCTTTTTTGGGTCCTGAACTTCCGAGCAATGGAAACCGTTTTCTCCGGGGTCAAATTGGGACAAGGATAGGAATAAAAGCCGCTGCTTCTCAATTTGGAATATCCATTTAAAACCATGGATAATTCACTCTGGCTTATATCTCCCATACGAATCCGATCATGTTCAATATCGCTCAGTATGGAAGCCCAACGCAGGGAAATTTGTTCCCGACTCATTTCAGTATTCAGATAAAGAATATTTTTGCCGTAATTTACGGCAATGCTTTTAGCTGTATGCAGGGCAAAAGCCGTTTTACCATGTCCGGTTTGGGCCCCCAGAATAATCAAGTCTCCGGCTTTATAACCCAAGGTGATATGATCTAAATTATCAAAACCAGTGGGTAAACCATCCAGAGGTATTATCCCCTTATGATCCTTTTGAATTTCCTGGTATCTTAAAAAACGCCTTTCCACTTCGTCATAACCCAGGTTGGCCATCTCTTCCGGAGTATCTATTTTATCATCTATTTCCAGAGCGGTCAGGTTAGTAAGGTTATCCTCAGCTTTCATCAGCAACTGCTCTACATCCTGCTCCGGCTGTTCTTTAAGGATTTGATAATTAAACCTTAAAAAATCAACAAAACGCCGGATCCTGGATTTGTCCTTAACTCTTTTAATCCAATACTTTATATTTTCATCATCTATATAATGCTCGGTTATGTACTTGATCTCTTCAACATCCCGGGGACTGTTCAGCATACCTAAACTATGAGCTTCCTTTAGCAATTCTACATAGGTGGGCCTTATCTCACGTTCAAACAGGGAACAGAGCAAATCAAATATACTGGCATTTTTAGGAGAGTAAAAGTCGGCGCTTTGCAAAGCATGATAGGCTTCAACACAAGCATCCTCCGAGTGCATCATAGAGGATAATACTCGCCTTTCGCTCTCACTATCCATTAATAGTTTTTCCGGCAAAGCCGATTGCAAACTAACATTCATTTTCATCATTCCACCTTTAATCAAGGCTAATATACAACTTACCTTTCGCAGGGGCATCACAATTAGATAGCGGAGAACATAATCCTCCGCTATTCATTAATCGATTAGACCCCTCTTATTTTATTGTACTTTATTATCTCCTAAGATTGGACTACTTTTTTAACGGTGGTACAAATATTTCGTACTCTTCCTTACGGTTGACGGATTTTCGGTTCTGGCTATCAGCAGAATGTTTTTGATTGGCACGCTTGTTTTCCTTAAACTCCCTAACCTCTTTATCTGCTTCATTAACCTGGCGTATTTCTTTACTCATCCAGTTGTTTAAGACACTGTCTATGTATTCCAAGCCGCCATTCTTAGTCCGCTGACACATTACTTCCCCGGCTTTCATAATCATGGCATGGGAAAAACTCCAGTCATACCTCCATTTATAATAGATACGACGCCTGGCTTCTGCATTCATATCAATACCGGTAAAATTACCAAACTCCATTATGTCTGGATCAAATCTTCTAGCTTTTAGGGATATATTTTTGCCGGTATCAACATAATGTTTAAAATACATTTCCAGTCCGTCCAGGCTGTTTATGGAGTACTCTTTTAAATCCCGGGCTATTTTACTGATATCATGTGGATTCACTATCTGCCGTTCGAAGCATAATTCCAGTAAAACCAGTAAAAACTCAGGCGAAAAAGCCATTTCATCCAACCACTTTCGCAGCTCATTACTCATTTTAACACTCAAGAGATTGCCAGTTTTACGGGCCACAAAATCAGCTACCTTCCGGTAATTCTCATCATTTTTAATTACTACCGGAATCAATGCAGCACTGGAGGGATTTTTTTCTTCCAGCTTAAGTTCCAACTGCTCCATCTTATAACGATATTCGCCCAACATCCCCTCCAGTTTTTCTATTTGTTGGGTCTTGGCCCTATCGCTGTTCTCTTTGCTGCTCAGACGGGGATGATCCCTAACAATGAGGGTTTCCAATTTTATTAATAAAGGCTGTATTGATAGCACCTTAGCTGTAAAGCTCTTTTTATTATGGTCCTCAAGGTCAATTATACCCAAGTGGTGCAGACGACTAAGTTTTCGAGATAGTTTTTGTCTGGTTAGGGAACTGCATACTTCCAGTACTTGTCCCACTTCCACTCCTTTTGCAACCAGTGGTTTGCTATTTTGATAAGCGCAGATTATAGATGCCAAAATCCCAATGTCCTCTACATCCAGCTCCAGTTCTTTAGCATAAGCGAATAAAACGCCGGGTATATTGACATATCCCCAGCGCAAGACCTCTTCAATGGCTGAGCTTTGAATCATTTATTCTCCTCCTGTAAATATGTATGGAAATAAATTATAGCATTAGCGGTCTGGTATTAACAAGAATCACTGCATGTAGCTATCGCACAAAATATGAATCTACAGGAATATATTTACCCCTTACCCATGCTCTAAACGGTTCTTAACTGTTCCTAGAACTTGACGAATCAACCTTCCATGTTACTTCAATTGTGGCCTTAATCACACTTCATTGTGAATAAATATACTACTCCTTGGTCACTAAAATCATTCCAGAGATTTTTGTATTTTTTCCACTGTCCTTAATATTTCTACATAATTGGAATCCTTGATATTATCCCGATAAATATCATGTAGTTTTAATAATAGATCCAAATAGGCTTTTTCAGCCCGGTTAGCCTGATCTTTTCTGATATCCATTAAATGGTGTATTCTGGGGGTAGATTTCATTTCCTCCAGAACAAATTCATCTCCTAGTTCAGGTATATAAACCGGGATGTTAAATTCCGACTGAATTAATTCTCCTAAAATATCCTGGGATTCTTCTTCTCCATGGACTAGGAATACACCTCTTAAATCGGACTTAAAATGCCTTAGCCAATCCAGTAAACCCTGCTGATCGGCGTGGGCAGAATAGCTTTCGATATTAACTATATCGGCGTTTACCGCAATCTTTTCACCGTGAATAGTTACCAATTTATCGCCGTCCAATATTTTCCGGCCTAGAGTTCCCTTAGCCTGGTAACCTACAAAAAGAACAGTAGCCTCAGGACGCCAGATATTGTTTTTCAGATGATGCTTGATCCGGCCGGCTTCACACATACCGCTGGCCGATATTATTATCATATTCCCCAGTTTACAATTAAGGGCCATAGATTCCAGATGAGTATGAGAAAACTTTAACTGATCCAGCATCAAGGGGTGACTATTATCATCCTCCAATATTTTTCTGGCATCATCATCATATAAGTCTACATGTTTTTGGAAAATTCGAGTGGCAGCAATGGCTAGAGGACTATCGATATATATTTCTATCTCAGGATTCAACTGGCCCTCGTCATTAAGCTGATATAAATCATATAGTAAATCCTGGGTTCTTTCTACCGCAAAAGCGGGAATAATCAAGTTGCCGCCTTTGCTCATGGCTCTATCAATAACCTTTTTTAACTCTTCTTTACGACTGGATGTTTCCGGGTGAAGTCGACTGCCATAGGTAGACTCCATGATAACATAGTCGGCATTTTCTATTATGGTAGGATTTTTAATGATAGGCTGATCTTGAGTCCCCAGATCCCCGGTAAATACCAACTTAAATTGTTCTTCTTTTTCCTGAACCCATAGCTCAACAATACAGGCTCCTAGTATATGTCCGGCATTTCTTAGTCGAATTTTTACTCCAGGAGCCAGTTCAATAATTTCATCCATATTCAGGGAGCGAAACTGATCAAGACATTGAACTGCATCATCAGCAGTATAAATAGGCTCAAGTAAAGGCTTGCCCGCCCGTTTGTTTTTACGGTTCTTTCTGTCGATTTCAAACTCCTGGATATGACCCGAATCCGGGAGTAGCACCCCAGCCAAATCTTCTGTAGCATGACTACAATAAACTTTACCTTTAAACCCATGTTTGCATAATTTGGGCACCATCCCTATATGGTCTATATGGGCATGAGTCAATATAACAAAATCAATGGTCTCCGCACCAATGGGGAAATCATTAAAGTTTCTTTCCTGTAAGGCCCGAGGCCCCTGGAACATGCCGCAATCTACTGCAAATCTGCTGCTTTCCGTATCAATAAGAAAAAAGGATCCAGTAACAGTCCTGGCTGCTCCCAGGAAACTTAGTTTCATAGCTATTCCTCCATACCCTATTATGATTATGTATTTCAATTATTATATCGCAACTAAGCGTCTGGCGTCTTTTTTTCTGGATAAGCTAGCATACTGCTCATAAAATTCCAATACTTCAGTCTTAATAAGCTTCCTGTCTTCAGTTTTTAGCGCTCTAAAAAGGTTATCAAAACTGATGCGTCCAAAATCCTTTACCACTTCGTTGCTGTCCAGGTTCTCCACCACCTCACAATAGCGTGCATGAACCTGCTCAAATACGCCGAAATATAGTTCCCTGATCTGTATTACTCTTCTTTTAATGAGATCTATCTCAATTCCTTCGATATCTGCCATAGTTACCAGATCGTCTATGAGTTTATTCAACATCCGGTTATTGAATATGGCAGCCATTACCTCGGTGCGATATTGTTTAGATAATAAGTAATGCATATAGTCTAGAAAATCTCCCTGGGCCGAAGGACGTAGCAGTGAATAAGCATTTAGCAATTCCAGATCCCTGATAGATATTTCTCCCTTCACTGTACCTCTTCCCTTCTTTTGTCATCTAGTAATGAGTTCCACCCGGTACAGCCTTTATCCTTCAGGAAATTATCGTAATAATAATATCTAATCTAAAGCTATTCGCTCGCTTTCGACAGTCCTCTTTGCTTTATTTGGAAGATTATCCTTTTCTGTGTCGAGCTAAAAAGCTATCAATCCGCTCCAAAGCCTGCTCAATATCAGCCACACTAGCTGCATAGCAGCATCTTACGTGATGATAACCGGTTCTTCCAAAGGCACTGCCTGGTACCACCGCCACCTTTTCTTCCAGAATCAGTTTTTCGCTAAATTCTTCACTGTTCATTCCAGTTATAGCTATAGAGGGAAAGGCGTAAAAGGCTCCCTGAGGCTCAAAACAATCCATCCCTATTTCTCTTAAGCCAGCTACCATAATTTTTCTGCGGTAGTTATAGTTTTCCACCATTTTTCTCATTTCACTCTCCCCATGGCGCAGAGCTTCCAATGCCGCTTGCTGAGCCATAATGGGTGCACACATAATAGTATACTGGTGTATTTTGTTCATAGCTGCAATCAGATCCGGATGACCACAGGCATAACCGATACGCCATCCGGTCATGGCAAAGGCCTTGGAAAAACCATTGAAAACAATAGTACGGTCTTTCATCCCCGGAAAAGCAGCTATGGAAACGTGTTTGCCATTATAGGTAAGTTCTGAATAAATTTCATCCGATATAACAATAAGGTCATTCTTTATGATTATATCTACCAAAGCTTGCAGGTCTTCCTGCCTCATAATACCGCCGGTAGGATTATTGGGATAAGTCAGTATTAATACTTTACTCTTGGAAGTAATGCTTTTTTCCAGCATATCAGGTCTCAATCGATATTCATCTTCTGCATAGGTATCCACCGCCACCGGAACCCCATAAGCCAATGCAGTTCCAGGGGCATAGGACACATATGAAGGCCCGGGCACCAAAACCTCGTCTCCTGGTTCAATAACCGCTCTTAAAGCCAGATCTACCGCCTCACTCACCCCTACTGTAACCAGGATTTCCCGCTCCGGGGAATAGGTAACCCCGATATGCTTGCGCATATACAGAGCAATTTCTTCCCGTAGCTCAATCAAGCCCTGATTAGAAGTATACATGGTATAACCCTTTTCCAGGCTGTAGAAGCAAGCCTCCCTTATGTGCCAGGGAGTTACAAAATCTGGCTCCCCTACCCCCAGGGATATAACCCCTTCCATCTGGGAGACCAGGTCAAAAAATTTCCTGATCCCGGAAGGAGGGATAGTCTGCACCGTTTTGGATACATATTTCCCCATATTGCTGGTCACGGACTAACCACCAACCTTCTATCTTCCTGAGGTTTTTCAAAAATAAAGTTATCCTGTTTATAGCGTTTGAGAATAAAATGGGTAGTGGTGCTCTGCACCTCGTCCAGGGTCGATAGTTTGTGAGAAACAAAAAGGGCAATATCTTTTAAGGTTTCGGCAGTTACTACTATCGATAAATCATAGGCACCACTCATCAAATAAACTGATGTGACTTCGGGAAAGCGGCTTATCCTTTCCGCTACCCCGTTAAAGCCTACCTCACGGGCAGGAGTCACCTTCACATCGATCATAGCCTCCACTCCGTTTTCCCCAAAACGGTCCCAATTGACAACCGCATTGTAACCCAGAATGAATTTCTCTTTTTCCAGGTAGCTCAGCACTTGCAGGACTTTTTCTTCCTCCGTGTCCAGCATAGTTGCTATAGATTTGGGACTGATCTTCGCATCGTGTTCCAGGATTTTTAAAATCTTTTTGGCCAATTCCATTTTTCTTTCAAGCCCCCTTAGTAATAAATATTCAGTAATAATAAAAACCCTCATCCCTGAAAGGGACGAGAGTTGTTTTCCCGCGGTACCACCCTAATTGCATTCCTGCCCGCTCTACTAATGATAACGGTATTAGCAACCGTATGGCTTATTGCCTCTTTGGCATTCGCCATCGCTCCCAGGTGGCTTTCCCAGAGTGCCTGCTCCCGGTTCCCAGCATTCCCGGTTCTCTGCCAGCAGGCTTTCAGGTACTCTTCTGATCATTGCTTGTAGATATGGTTTTTAATAATGCTATCATTGCCAGCAAGCAACGTCAAGCCGTAATTTATGGATAAATGCTAGTTTGGGTAAAGATTTCCTGAACTATTTTTTTAGCTCCTGCATATTTATAGTTTTATCTGGAGGTGGTTATAATGAATCCTTTATCTAATTTGAGCCTTGAAGAGCTTAACGTAGCTCGTAAAATTGACGAATACTTTAAACCCGATCACATGAGTTTCCAGGAAAAACTGTTTAACGCCCTGCTAATCGCTCAGCACGAACTGGAAGCCGAGTATTACGGTGATGAGTTTGAAAAAACCCGAATACTAGAGTTTCGAGATATTCTGCTGCTGCTCCTTAATAAAATTCCTCAGGAATAGCTACACTCATGTAACGGGCTGGGCCTACTGGAAGAGCGTGAATTTCTTCTTTAGCCACCGATATTCCAGCAGGTAACCAGCCACCATCAAGAAAAAAATTCCTATTCCCAGGACCCGCTGCCAGTTTATCCTGGATTCCAGGCTATTAATTATCTTTTCTTTCTCCCCCGAAAACTCAGAAATATTCTGTCTTTCCTCCTTGATAGCGGTCATCTGGTGAATAGTTCGGTACAAATCATCCTGGATATCAAAATAGCGAGTCAATTGTGAAATTCTCTCTTTTTTCAGCTCCCCTGTCCACTTGACATAGGTATAATTCTTGTCTTCTTCCCTCACTGGAATTGCATCATATATAGGAATACCAAGTGAGGAAGCTGGGGCATTAATCCCTATAAATTTACATATAGTTGCGGCAGTATCCAGTACAGTGCTGGAGGAAGTCCTAATGCCGCTGCGACAGCCAGCACCATGAATTATCATGGGCACCAAATCACTGGGCGAAGTACTGCGGGCTGAAGTTATGATTATTAAGGAATCCTGGTACATATTGTGATTCTTGAGCTCACCCATCAACTGTCCTAACCTGCTATCGAAAGACATCAAGGCATCATAATATAGATCATCATCCAGAGAGAGCAAGCCCTCCATGCTGTCATTCAGGTAAAGAAAAGATAAGAAGGGCATTTTGTCCGGTATATTCTTTATTAGTTGGGAAAATGCTTCCTGATCTTTGCTAGGGGCCGGCAAGCTGATATATTTATCTTCTCCATAGTTAAAAACTTGCAGTTTGCCCCCCGAACCATCGATTACCTGAAAAGTCTGGCCTCGTTTCTTTAACAGGGCCAGCAAAGACTCAACTTCTATTTTGCTTTTACTGTTATAATAGCCATGGTCTGCCGGCAGGGCGCCGGTTAACAGTGAGGCCAAGGCAGCTTCACTGGAATCCGTTCTTACGGCCAGGCATTTTTCATCCATAAGTCCCTCCGCAGCTATCTGCCTAAGATTGTGCATGGGAGTGCTGACATAACCCTCATAGTTCAAGCCTTCCACATTGATTAATATTACCCGCTGCACTTCTTCAACCGCCAATGCCGAAGGCTTTAGCAGGCTTAAGCCTAAAGTGAATACAGCAACACTTAAGAGCAGGCACAGCCATCTCATCATTAAGCTCTCCCCTTTTCCGTTTTATGCTAATATATATTGATACAGGGACTTTAATATGCTTAAGATCAAAATCTGCCGCTACGCAAGATAGAGTAAGCCAGGAACAAGCCCAATAAGACCGCCAGAACAAACCCCAGCTCAGCTATAGGAATACGGGATACTATACTGCTGCCACTCAGGTTAACAAATAAAGAAGTGCCAATAATAAGGCTGGCCAGTATAATAGCCAGGGAAAGACGATTAGATATGAGATCCAATTTAACCCCCAGCTTTTTCAGGCCCTGGTCTTCCATCTTAATGACTATTTGTCCCTCATTTACTTTCTTCATGGTGCTGCTAATATCCTGAGGCAATCTGCGGGCCATATGAGCATAATCCAACAACACTTCTCCTATCTCCTTTTTAATTCTAGGACCTGACAATCTGGCCTTTAATACTTTCTTGCCATAAGGTACGGCAATGTCAACCAGGCTTATGGTTGGATCCAGGCTGGCTACGGTACTTTCAATGGTCATTAACATCTTTATCAACAATGACAACTGGGCTGGCAGCCGAACCCGGTACCTAGCCGATAGCTCCACCAGTTCCCGCAAGGCCTGAGCCACATTTATTTGAGACAAGGGCAAGCCATAATACTTGCGGGAGAGATTAGCTACATCCCGCCTCAATTCTTCCGGACTGATCTGCTGAGTATTATCAGCTATATCCAACAATGACCGGGTTACCCCCATAACATCATGATTCATCATTCCTATCAAGAGCACCATATACCTATCCCGATCATACTCATCGATTATTCCTACCTGACCAAAGTCGTAAAAAATTATTTTCTCCCCTTCCCCCACCGCCATATTGCCGGGATGAGGATCAGCATGGAAAAAACCGTGTTCATAGATCTGATGATAAAGGACTTTGATTATATGGGAAGCTATCCGGCCAGTATCATATTGCTGCTGTTTTAGGCGGGCCAGATCAGATATCTTTACTCCTTCTACGTATTCCATGGTTAACACCCGCCGGCCTGAATATTCCCAGCAAACAGCAGGAACCACTACCGTGTCAATGCTTTTGAAATTACTATAGAATATTTCAATATTCCTAGCTTCTTTTTGAAAATCCAGTTCATTTACCAGGGCTTGCCCCAGTTCATCAATAACTTCGCTGAATTGATAAAACCTTATCCACTCACTTCTACGCTCCAGCCAAACTGATATTTCCCGCAGTATCTCCAGATCTATTTTGATCCTATCGTCTATTCCTGGTCGTTTCACTTTAACTACTACCCGGAGTCCGGACCTTAAAACCCCCTCATGTACTTGCCCAATGGAAGCAGCAGCCATAGGCTGAGGGTTAAAATAGCTAAAGTTCCGTTCCAGATCTATTCCCTCTTCGGCTAAGATGGCCTGTACCTGGTCGAAGGGGAAGGAAGGTACCTGGTCCTGCAGATGCTCCAACTCTTCTATAAACTCAGGATTTAACCAATCCGCTCTGGTACTTAGCAACTGCCCAATTTTGATATAGGTGGGTCCTAGTTCTTCAAAAGCATTCCTTAAGCGGCGGGCAGCATTCTTTTGCCGGCCTCGCTGGTCCAGGGGAGGGGGCTTATGACCCATGCGGAAAAACGGCAGGTTTAAGTAATCATAGACCGAGCCAAAGCCATATTTGATAAATACATTAGCCACTTCCCGGTAGCGGGGCAAATGTTTTACCGTATTTATTGAGCGGTTTAGCAGCATGAACCTTCTCCTCGGTTTATTACTATGGGAACTGGCCAGAGGAATGACCTGGTCATCTGGAAGATAATTTGCTTTCCAAGTCCTGGAGCTTATTCTTTAATTCGTCTATATCGGATTGATGGCTGGCAAACAAATCCTTGATTTCTTTTATTTCATCCCGGATTAGCTTCCTGAGTTCCTGTTGTTCCTCCTCCCCTCGTTTCACCGCATCATCTACAAACTTGCGGGCTTCCTCCTTATTCATCTCACCCTTTTCCACCATTTCATGAAACATTTTTTCCGCCTTTTCCCGGCTCAGGCTGATAGCTCCCAGGCCAAAATATATGGCTTTTTTCATCATCGTATCTTTTCCTCCTCAAAGCTTATTTGCTCTATTCTTAGCCATATTAAGCCAGGCTATACATAATTTCTAAGCCTCTTGGCGGTTGACATGCTTTTGGGATTATGCTATATAAAAAGTAGATTAGCACTCAAGGGGCGAGAGTGCTAACAAGAATATAATAGTAAAGGAGTTGTTAACCATGGCTGGATTAGTACCTTTTAACAGGAACAGATTAGGTGTAAGAGCTTCTGGCTTCGAGGACTTTTACAACATGCTTGATGACTTTTTTAACGATACCTGGCCTTCGCCCAGAAGAAATCTGTTAAAGGATACCTTTAAGGTGGATATCCGGGAAAATGATCAGGAATACTGTATAGAAGCTGACCTTCCCGGGGTAAAGAAGGAAGAGCTCAAGTTGGAAATCAATGAAGGCAGGCTTAGCATAGCATAGCGGTACATCGGGAAGAATTCAAGGAGAATGAAGACCAGAATTACATCCACCGGGAACGCCGTTATTCATCCATGCAGCGTTCCATCTACCTGGCGGAAGCCGCTGTTGAAGACATCAAGGCTAAACTCGAAGACGGAGTACTCAACATTGTTATCCCCAAACTAAAGAAAAAGGATAACTCTTTAAAAATCAATATCGACTAAAGGCGAATGAACGTACCAGCCTTAAGCCCCATGCTGGTGCGTTCATATCCTTGTTCCAACTTAATCCAGCTGAGGCTGCGCCCTAGTGGACGTAGTTGTAATTTTAAAAGGGAGCGTAAGATATGGCAAAAAAACAATTTAAAGCGGAATCCAAACGACTGTTGAACCTGATGATCAATTCTATTTACACTCACCGGGAAATTTTCCTGCGGGAGCTGATTTCCAATGCCAGTGATGCCATGGACAAGATCTATTATAAGGCTTTAACCGATGAGTCCATTGCTTTTAACCCCAATGATTATTACATTAAAATAACTGCCGATAAGGAGAATCGTATATTGACCATATCCGATACTGGCATCGGCATGACTAGAGAAGAGCTGGACGATAACCTGGGGGTTATTGCCAAGAGCGGATCTTTGACCTTCAAGGAAGAAAATGAAATCAAAGATGGTTACGATATTATAGGGCAATTCGGGGTGGGGTTCTACTCCGCTTTCATGGTAGCCGATGAAGTCACAGTAATCACTAAATCCTTTGACCGCGATCAGGCCTATAAATGGTATTCAAAAGGAGCCGACGGCTATCGTATACAAGAATGGGAAAAAGACTCCTATGGTACCGATATAATACTAAAAATTAAAGAAAAAAATGAAGAAGAAGATTATGATCAATTCCTAGAGATCTACCGCTTAAAAGCTATTATCAAGAAGTACTCGGATTTTATCCGTTATCCCATTAAGATGGATTTTACTTCCCGGCGCTTAAAAGAAGGCAGCGAAGACGAATATGAAGAATTTACTGAAGAGCAGACAGTCAACACCATGGTGCCCATTTGGAAGAAGAACAAGAATGAACTCAGCCCGGAAGATTACGAAAATTTCTATAGCGAAAAACGCTATGGCTTTGATAAACCCTTAAAACATATTCATATCAAGGCTGAAGGAGCAGTAAGCTACAATGCCATCCTCTTCATACCAGAAAAAATGCCTTTTGATTTCTATACCCGGGAGTATGAAAAGGGCTTGGAACTGTACTCCAGTGGAGTCCTGATTATGAACAAATGCCCGGACTTGCTGCCCGACTTCTTCAGCTTTGTCAAAGGAATGGTGGATTCCGATGATCTCTCCCTGAATATCTCCCGGGAGATGCTGCAGCACGATCGGCAGCTTAAAATAATTGCCAAAAACATAAAAAATCGCATTAAATCCGAATTAAGCAATATGCTAAAAGATGAGCGGGAAAAATACGAAGAATTCTATAAATCCTTTGGCCGCCAGCTCAAGTACGGTATCTATGAAGGCTTTGGCATGAACAAGGAGATGCTGCAAGACCTTCTGCTCTTTTATTCCTCCCGGGAAAAGAAAATGGTCACCCTGTCCGAATATGTGGGCCAGATGCCGGAAGATCAGAAATACATTTATTATGCAGCCGGCGATTCTATCGAACGAATAGACAAAATGCCTCAGGCCGAACTGATTACAGACAAGGGCTATGAAATACTATACTTTACCGAAGATGTGGACGAATTTGCCATCAGAATGCTGATGAACTACCAGGAAAAAGAGTTTAAATCCGTATCCAGCGGGGATCTGGGAATAGACTCGGATACAGATAAGGAAAACCAGGACCTGGAGGAAAAAGACCAAGAACTCTTCGATTACATGAAAAATGTCCTGGGCGACAAGGTTAAAGACGTCAGAGCTTCCAGACGGCTTAAAAACCATCCGGTATGCCTGGCCAACGACGGTGATCTGACCATAGAAATGGAAAAGATACTCAACGCCATGCCTACCGAGCAAAAGATCAAAGCCGAACGGATACTGGAAATCAACCACAGCCACCAGGTCTTCCAGTCCCTAAGGGAAGCCTTCGCCAATGATAAAGAAAAGCTTGATTTGTACACCCATCTGCTCTACAATCAAGCCCTGATGATAGAGGGATTGCCCCTGGACGATCCTCTGGAATTTAGTAATGACATTTGCAGCATAATGAAATAATTGACAGCCGGGACGGTCTAAATCCCATGATAAAAATTTGCTTTCCTGAACCTATGTCTTGATTTATAGGCCAACAGGAGGTATAATAACTTTCGTGACAAACAAACGGGCCATTAGCTCAATCAGGCAGAGCAGCTGACTCTTAATCAGAAGGTTGAAGGTTCGATTCCTTCATGGCCCACCATAAAAAGACCCTTTGAGGCCCGATTTATCGGGCTTTATTTTTTTGAAAATCATTTTGGTGCGCCGATTGGTGCGCCGATT